>NZ_JASTTJ010000014.1:0-233685 GCF_032248645.1 Streptomyces zaehneri | reverse complement strand
TGTTGGACGGGGGGTATTGGTATCGGAATCTGCGGGAGCCGGTGCGTTTGGAGGAGGTGACGCGGCGGTTGTTGGGTGAGGGGCGGCGGGTGTTCGTGGAGATGAGTCCGCATCCGGTGCTGGGTTTCGTGGTGGCGGAGACGATGGGTGCGGTGGGTGTGGATGGTCTGGTGGTGGGGTCGTTGCGTCGTGGTGAGGGGGGTCTGGAGCGGTTCCTGCGGTCGGTGGGTGAGGTGTTCGCGGGGGGTGTTGATGTTGACTGGGAGGCTGCGTTCGATGCGCGGGGGGCCCGGCGGGTGGAGTTGCCGACGTATCCCTTCCAACACCAGCGCTACTGGCTCGACGCGAACGACAGGCCCGCCGTCGAGGCCGACCCCGTCGACACCGCCTTCTGGGCCGCGATCGAGGCCGGCGACACCGACGCCCTCGCCGACGACCTCCAGCTCAAGGCCTCCGTACTCGACGAAGTCCTGCCCGCTCTCTCCTCCTGGCGACGCCGCCGACAGGAACGGTCCGTCGTCGACGGATGGCGCTACCACCTCGGCTGGGAACGGATCGACACGAGCGGCACCCTCTCCGGCACCTGGCTCGTAGCCGCCGCCACCGACAGCGGCCCACTCGCCGAAGCCGTCACCACCGGTCTCACCGAGCGTGGCGCGCAGATCGTGCGCATCGAGGTCGACACCGAGAACACGGACCGGGAGGCGCTGGCCGCCGCCCTCCCCGACCAGCCCTTCGCGGGGATCGTGTCGCTCCTGGCACTCGACGGCCGGCCGCACCCCGTCCACACCACCTGGTCGCGCGGCACGATCGGCACCGTGACCCTCGTCCAGGCCCTCGGCGACGCCGACATCGAGGCACCCCTGTGGGCGGTCACGTCCGGCGGCGTCGCCGTCGCAGACCCCGCAGAGCTGACCGACGTCTCCCAGCACGTCATGTGGGGCATCGGCACCGTCCTGGCACTGGACCACCCCCGGACCTGGGGCGGCCTCGTCGACCTGCCCTCCGCCACCGACGAACCCGACCCGCACACCCTCGACCTGCTGTGCGCCGCCCTCTCCGGAGCCGATGAGGAGGACCAACTCGCCGTACGCGCCGATGGCCTGCACGCCCGCCGCATGCGCCGCGCCCCGCTGGAGGACACCCCGGCCCCCAAGCCCTGGACTCCGCGCGGCACCGTCCTGATCACCGGTGGCACGGGCGGCACAGGAGCCCACGTCGCCCGACGACTCGCCGAACTCGGCGCCGAACATCTGGTGCTGACCAGCCGCCGCGGCCCCGACGCCCCCGGCGCCGGTGAACTCCGCACCGAACTCGAGGCCCACGGCACCCGGGTCACCATCACCGCCTGCGACGTCGGCGACCGTGACACGGTCGCCGCCCTCCTCGACGCCGTCCCCGCCGAACTGCCACTGACCGCCGTCCTGCACCTCGCCGGCGCGCCCCAGACCGAATCGCCCCTGTCCGGGCTCACGGTCGAGCAGTTCGCCGAGATGGGCCGTGCCAAGATCGCCGGCGCCCGTCACCTGGACGACCTGCTCGGTGACATCGAACTCGACGCCTTCGTCCTCTTCTCCTCCGGCGCCACCGCCTGGGGCAGCAACGGCCTGACTTCGTACGCCGGAGCCAACGCGTACCTCGACGCGCTGGCCCACCACCGGCGCGCCCGCGGACTGACCGCCACCTCCATCGCCTGGGGCGCGTGGGACGGCGGCGGCATGGTCGACGCGTCGATGGCGGGGGAGTTCGCCAAGCTCGGCCTCTCCCTGATGGAACCCCACCTCGGCGTGGCCGCACTGGTGCAGGCCGTCGAGCACGACGAGACCCACGTGGTCGTCGCCGGCATCGACTGGACCCGCTTCGCGCCGGCCTTCACCCTCAGCCGTTCCCGGCCCCTGCTGCGCGGCCTGCCCGAGGTGACCGAACTCCTCGTGGGCAACACCGAGGACCGCCCCGGCACCGATGCCTCCGCTCTCCGTGCCGAACTCCTGGAGCTCTCACCGGCCGAACAGGAGCACCTGCTGGTGCGCATGGTGCGGACCGAAGCCGGAGCGGTCCTGGGGCACACGGACGCCGAAGGCGTCGAGGAGGACAGGGCGTTCAAGGAAATCGGCTTCGACTCGGTCACCGCGGTCGAACTGCGCAACCGTCTCAACGCCGCCACACAGCTGCGCCTGCCCGCCACCCTTGTCTTCGACTACCCGAACCCCCGGGCGCTGGCCGACCACCTCCGCGCGGAACTCGTCGGCGACGGTGCCGCCGCGGTCCGGCCCGCCGCCGCACCGTCACTGCCCTCCGCGGCCGACGACCCGATCGCGATCGTCTCCATGGGCTGCCGCCTCCCCGGCGGCGTGACCTCACCCGAGGAACTGTGGACCCTGCTCGCCGAGGGCCGCGACGCGCTTGTCGACTTCCCGGCCGACCGCGGATGGGACCTGGACGGTCTGCTCTCCGACGACCCGGACGCCCCCGGCACGACCTACGTCCGCAAGGGCGGATTCCTGCACGGCGTCGCCGACTTCGACGCCGGGTTCTACGGCATCAACCCCCGTGAGGCGTTGGCGATGGATCCGCAGCAGCGGCTGCTGCTGGAGACATCCTGGGAGGTCTTCGAGCGGGCGGGCATCGACCCGATGTCACTGCGGGGCAAGGACGTCGGCGTCTTCACCGGCATGGGAGCCCAGGACTACACCCCGCGCCTCGGCGGCGGTGCCGATGGCACCGAGGGATATGCCCTGACCGGCAGCGCGGGCAGCGTCGCCTCCGGCCGAGTGTCGTACGTCCTGGGACTGGAGGGACCCGCGCTCACCATCGACACGGCATGCTCGTCCTCGTTGGTGGCGATGCACTCCGCGATGCAGGCCCTGCGCAATGGTGAGTGCTCGCTAGCCCTGGCCGGCGGCGTGGCCGTGATGTCCAGCCCCGGCGTCTTCGTCGAGTTCTCGCGGCAGCGGGGCCTGGCGCCGGACGGACGCTGCAAGGCGTTCGCCGAGGGCGCGGACGGCACGGGCTGGGCCGAGGGCGTCGGAGTCATCCTGCTGGAGCGTCTGTCGGACGCGCGGCGCAACGGGCACGAGGTGCTGGCTCTGGTGCGGGGCAGTGCGGTGAACCAGGACGGTGCGTCGAACGGCCTGACCGCTCCGAACGGTCCCTCTCAACAGCGTGTGATCCGGCAGGCGTTGGCGAACGCCGGCCTGTCGGCGGCCGACGTGGACGCGGTGGAGGCGCACGGTACGGGTACCTCGCTGGGTGATCCGATCGAGGCACAGGCGTTGATCGCGACGTACGGTCAGGAGCGGCCCGGCGACGACCGGCCGCTGCTGCTCGGGGCCCTGAAGTCGAACCTCGGTCACACGGGAGCCACCGCGGGTGTGGCGGGTGTGATCAAGATGGTGCAGGCGATGCGGCATGGTGTGCTGCCGAGGACGTTGCATGTGGATGCCCCGTCGTCGGAGGTGGACTGGTCGGCGGGTGCGGTGGAGTTGCTGACGGAGTCGCGGGAGTGGCCGGCAGTGGGGGACCGTCCCAGGCGTGCGGGTGTGTCTGCGTTCGGTATCAGTGGGACGAATGCGCACGTGATTCTTGAGGGTGTTGAGCCTGCGGTTCGGGTGGAGCGTGCGGTGGTGCCGGACGGGGTGGTGCCGTTGGTGGTGTCGGGGAGGTCGCCGGAGGCGGTGCGGGCTCAGGCGGCGCGGCTGGCGGGGTTCCTTGGCCAGGAGGGTGGGCTGAATCTGTCCGATGTGGCGTTTTCGCTGGCGGTGACGCGTGCTCGTTTCGATCATCGTGCGGTGGTGGTGGCGGGTTCGGTGGGCGAGGCGCGGGAGGCGCTTGCGTCGGTGGAGCCGCAAGCGGTGGTTCCGGGTGGTCTGGGTGTGTTGTTCACGGGTCAGGGTTCGCAGCGGGTGGGGATGGGGCGTGAACTGCACGCTGCGTTCCCGGTGTTCGCGGAGGCTTTCGACGAGGTGTGCGCGGCGGTGGACGAGAGTCTGGGCCGTTCGCTGAAGGATCTGGTCTTCGGCGATGAGGCGGCGCTGCTGAACGAGACGCGGTATGCGCAGCCGGCTCTGTTCGCGGTCGAGGTGGCGTTGTTCCGGCTGCTGGAGTCCTGGGGTGTGCGTCCCCACTACCTGGCGGGTCATTCGATTGGTGAGGTGACGGCTGCGTTTGTGGCGGGTGTGTGGTCGTTGGAGGATGCGGCGGCTTTGGTGGTGGCGCGGGGGCGGTTGATGCAGGCGTTGCCGTCGGGTGGGGTGATGTTCGCGGTGGAGGCGGCGGAGGACGAGGTCACGCCCCTGCTGACCGAGGGGGTGGGTATCGCTGCGGTCAACGGTGCGACGTCGTTGGTGTTGTCGGGGGCGGAGGATGCGGTCGCGGGTGTGGTGGCCCGATTCGCGGACCGCAGAGTGAAGCGGTTGCGGGTGTCGCATGCTTTTCATTCGTCGTTGATGGATCCGATGTTGGAGGAGTTCCGTCGGGTTGTGGCGGGGCTGGTGTTTTACGAGCCTGTGGTGCCGGTGGTGTCGAATCTGACCGGTGAGGTGGCGGATGCGGGTCGGTTGTGTTCGCCGGAGTACTGGGTGGAGCACGTGCGGGGCACGGTGCGTTTCCATGACGGTGTCCAGGCCTTACGCGGCGAGAGGGTTTCGACGTTTGTGGAGTTGGGGCCTGATGGTGTGCTGTCGGCGATGGTGGCGCGGGACTGCGTGCCGTCGCTGCGCAGGGACATGCCGGAGGACCGGGCCCTGCTCACCGCGCTCGGCCAGCTGCACAGTCGTGGTGTCGACGTGGACTGGGAGAAGGTGTTCGCCGGGACCGGCGCCCGCCGTGTGGACCTGCCCACCTACGCCTTCCAGCGCCAGCGCTACTGGCTGGCCGCCGCCGCTCCGACGACTGACGTGTCTCTGGGGCACCCGCTGCTCAGCGCGGTGATGGCAGTGCCGGAGACCGGTGGTGTGCTGTGCACTGGACGATTGTCCCGGAAGGCTCAGCCATGGCTGGTAGAGGACTCCGTGTCGGGCACAGGCACGGGCACAGGCATGGTGCCGGGGGCCGCCCTGGTCGAACTGGCGATCCGCGCGGGCGATGAGGTCGGCGCCGGCACGGTGCGTGGACTGACGATCGAGACACCGATCGTGTTGCCCGCCACGGGAGCACTTCGTGTGCAGGTATCCGTCGGGGGCGCCGACGACGAGGGACACCGCACGGTCGGCGTGTACACCCGCGCCGAACAGGGCGATGAGCCGTGGACCCGCCACGCCACCGGCACGCTGACGCCCTCTGGCGCGGTTCCGGCACCAATTGGTGACGCGGCCGCGCAGGATGAGTACATCGAGCTCGTTCTGGACGAGGAACTCGCCGCGGACGCTGGACGCTTCGGTCTGCACCCGGTGCTTCTGGAGGCCGCGGCCCATGCGACCGGGCACTCCGGTCTGTCCGCGGAGTGGCGTGGGGTGACCCTGCACGCCACCGGTGCCGCGTCCGTCCGGTTGCGGGTGACACCGGCCGAGAGAGGTTCCGACGCATCGCGCCTGGAAATCTTCGATGCCGGTGGCGAAGGTGCCTTGGTCGCGTCGGTGGAGTCGCTGGTGCTGCGGGCGGTTTCTGAGGAGCAGTTGCGGGTGTCCGGTGGCGGTGGTGGTGATGCGTTGTTCCGGGTGGAGTGGTCTGCTCTGTCGGTGCGTGAGGACGCGGACGACGTCGAGGTGGAGATCTTGGAGGTGCCGTCGGCTGCGTTGGATGCCGGGGCTGTGGTTGCGGTGACTGCTGGTGTGCTGTCTGCTGTGCAGTCGTTCCTCGGGTCGTCGGGTTCGGGGCGTTTGGTGGTGGTGACGCGGGGCGCGGTGGATGTTGCTGTCGGGGGCGGGTCTGGTCTGGTGGATCCGGTGGCGGCTGCGGTGTGGGGTCTGGTGCGTTCGGCGCAGGCGGAGAATCCCGGCCGGATTGTTCTGCTTGATGTGGCGGCGGGTGAACCTGTGCCTGGTGGTGGGGTGTTGGCGGGTGTGGTGGCTTCGGGTGAGCCGCAGGTCGCGGTGCGTTCGGGTGGGGTGTTCGTGCCGCGGCTGGTGCGTGCGGTCGTGGCGCGGTCGGTTGAGCCGGTGTTTCGTTCGGGTGGCACGGTGCTGGTGACGGGTGGGACCGGTTCGCTGGGTGCGGTGGTGGCGCGGCATCTGGTTGCGGTGCACGGGGTGCGGAGTCTGGTGCTGGCCAGTCGGCGGGGTCTTGATGCTCCGGGTGCGGTGGCGTTGAGGGCGGAGCTGGAGCGGGCCGGTGCTGTGGTGCGGGTGGCGGCGTGTGATGTGGCCGATCGTGATGCGCTGGCGGAGTTGGTGGCCGGTGTTCGTCCTGATGCTCCGTTGTCGGGTGTGGTGCATACCGCTGGTGTGCTGGATGACGGTGTGATTGCGGGGTTGACGTCGGAGCGGTTGGCGGGGGTGTTCCGTCCGAAGGTTGATGCGGTGCTGGCGTTGCATGAGGTGACGCGGGACCTGGAGCTGGATGCCTTTGTTCTGTACTCCTCGGCGTCGGGTGTGCTTGGTGGTCCGGGGCAGGGCAACTATTCGGCTGCGAACGCGTTCTTGGATGCTTTCGCCCAGTGGCGCCGCGGGCAGGGTCTGCCCGCCGTGTCGCTGGCATGGGGCCTGTGGGGCGACGCAGGGGGCATGGCGGGTGCCCTCGACCAGACGGACCAGGCACGCATGCGGCGCAGCGGTGTCCGTCCGTTGTCCGTCGAAGAGGGCATGGCGCTCTTCGACGCCGCGATCGGAGCCGACGAACCAGCACTGATACCCGTCAAGTTCGACCTCACCGCACTGGCCGCACAAGCGGGATCCGGCCAACTGGCCTCCGTGTTGCAGGGATTGGTGCGCCGACCCCGGCGTACCGTCCGCACCGATACCGCTGGTGGCACCGGCAGCGTGGCGGGGGAGTCCCTGGCCGACCGGCTGGCCAAGATGCCGCAACCTGAGCGGCAGCGTGCCCTGCTCGACCTGGTGAGCGCCGACGCCGCGACCGTACTGGGCGGCCGCCGCGGGCGGGATGCCATTGCGCCGGACCGTGCCTTCAAGGACCTCGGCTTCGACTCGCTCACAGGCGTGGAACTGCGCAACCGGCTCACGGCGGCCACGGGGCTCCAACTCCCCGCCTCGGCCGTGTTCGACTACCCGACGCCGGCCGCTCTCGCCGACGTCCTGCTGGAGCAACTGGGCGTCTCGCCAATGTCCGTGCTCGCCGAACTGGACCGACTGGAAGCGGCGTTGAGCAGTACGTCCCTGGACGACGAGGTCATGGCCCAGACGGCCAAACGCCTGCAAACCCTGGCGACCCGGTGTGCGGGGTCCGGTGCCCTCGTGGAGGACGAGGCGAACTTCGACCTCGATGCCGCCTCCGACGATGAACTCTTCAGCTTCGCAGAGAACGAGCTCGGCTCTTCCTGACAGCGGCGCCGGCCCCCAAACCTGTTGAGCAGAAGGACTTTCGATGAGCACGAACGACGACAAGCTGCGCGACTACCTCAAGCGAGCCCTCGCCGATCTCAGCCAGGCGCGCAAGCGGCTGCGCGAGGTCGAATCCGAGAAGACGGACCCGATCGCGATCGTCTCCATGGGCTGCCGCCTCCCCGGCGGCGTGTCCTCACCCGAGGACCTGTGGGAGCTGGTCGCAGGCGAAGCCGACGGCATCTCCGCGTTCCCGACCGACCGCGGCTGGGACGTGAACGGGTTGTTCGACCCCGACCCCGAGCGCCCCGGGAAGTCGTACGTCAAGGAGGGCGGGTTCGTCACCGACGCCGCTGAGTTCGACGCCGCCTTCTTCGGAATCAGCCCGCGTGAGGCGTTGGCGATGGATCCGCAGCAGCGGCTGCTGTTGGAGACCTCGTGGGAGGTCTTCGAGCGGGCGGGCATCGACCCGACCTCGCTGCGGGGCCGCAACGTGGGCGTCTTCGCCGGGACCAAGCCTCAGGACTACATCCCGAGCCTGGAGGGCGGGGAGTCCAGCACCGAGGGGTACGCCCTGACCGGCAGCGCCGGTGCGGTCACCTCCGGCCGTGTCTCCTACACGTTCGGCTTCGAGGGTCCTGCCGTCTCCCTCGACACCGCCTGCTCCTCCGCACTGGTCGCCATCCACCTGGCCGTCCAGGCGCTGCGCAGCGGCGAGTGCTCACTCGCGCTCGCCGGGGGTGTGTCCGTGATGGCTACGCCAGGCGCGTTCGTGGCCTTCTCAAGGCAGCGGGGCCTGGCGCCGGACGCGCGCTGCAAGGCGTTCGCGGAGGGCGCGAACGGTACGTCGTGGGCGGAGGGTGTGGGTCTGCTGCTGCTGGAGCGTCTGTCCGACGCGCGGCGCAACGGGCACGAGGTGCTGGCGGTCGTGCGCGGCAGTGCGGTGAACCAGGACGGTGCGTCGAACGGTCTCACCGCGCCCAACGGCCCCTCGCAGCGACGTGTCATCCGCCAGGCACTGACCAACTCCGGGTTGCTCGCCACGGACGTCGACGCCGTGGAGGCGCACGGTACGGGTACCTCGCTGGGTGATCCGATCGAGGCGCAGGCGTTGATCGCGACGTACGGCCAAGGGCGCCCGGCGGATCGGCCGTTGTGGCTCGGCTCGGTGAAGTCGAACCTCGGTCACACCCAGGCGACCGCGGGTGTGGCGGGTGTGATCAAGATGGTGCAGGCGATGCGGCATGGTGTGCTGCCGAGGACGTTGCATGTGGATGCCCCGTCGTCGGAGGTGGACTGGTCGGCGGGTGCGGTGGAGTTGCTGACGGAGTCGCGGGAGTGGCCGGCAGTGGGGGACCGTCCCAGGCGTGCGGGTGTGTCTGCGTTCGGTATCAGTGGGACGAATGCGCACGTGATTCTTGAGGGTGTTGAGCCTGCGGTTCGGGTGGAGCGTGCGGTGGTGCCGGACGGGGTGGTGCCGGTGGTGGTGTCGGGGAGGTCGCCGGAGGCGGTGCGGGCGCAGGCGGCGCGGCTGGCGGGGTTCCTTGGCCAGGAGGGTGGGCTGAATCTGTCCGATGTGGCGTTTTCGCTGGCGGTGACGCGTGCTCGTTTCGATCATCGTGCGGTGGTGGTGGCGGGTTCGGTGGGCGAGGCGCGGGAGGCGCTTGCGTCGGTGGAGCCGCAAGCGGTGGTGGCGGGTCGTCTGGGTGTGTTGTTCACGGGTCAGGGTTCGCAGCGGGTGGGGATGGGGCGTGAACTGCACGCTGCGTTCCCGGTGTTCGCGGAGGCTTTCGACGAGGTGTGCGCGGCGGTGGACGAGAGTCTGGGCCGTTCGCTGAAGGATCTGGTCTTCGAGGGCGGGGACCTGCTGAACGAGACGCGGTATGCGCAGCCGGCTCTGTTCGCGGTCGAGGTGGCGTTGTTCCGGCTGGTGGAGTCCTGGGGTGTGCGTCCCCACTGCCTGGCGGGTCATTCGATTGGTGAGGTGACGGCTGCGTTTGTGGCGGGTGTGTGGTCGTTGGAGGATGCGGCGGCTTTGGTGGTGGCGCGGGGGCGGTTGATGCAGGCGTTGCCGTCGGGTGGGGTGATGTTCGCGGTGGAGGCGGCGGAGGACGAGGTCACGCCGCTGCTGACGGAGGGTGTGGGTATCGCTGCGGTCAATGGTGCGACGTCGTTGGTGTTGTCGGGTGCGGAGGATGCGGTCGCGGCGGTGGTGGCCCGATTCGCGGACCGCAGAACCAAGCGGTTGCGGGTGTCGCATGCTTTTCATTCGTCGTTGATGGATCCGATGTTGGAGGAGTTCCGTCGGGTTGTGGCGGGGCTGGCGTTTCGCGAGCCTGTGGTGCCGGTGGTGTCGAATCTGACCGGTGAGGTGGCGGATGCGGGTCGGTTGTGTTCGCCGGAGTACTGGGTGGAGCACGTGCGGGGCACGGTGCGTTTCCATGACGGTGTCCAGGCCTTACGCGGCGAGAGGGTGTCGACGTTTGTGGAGTTGGGGCCTGATGGTGTGCTGTCGGCGATGGTGGCGCGGGACTGCGTGCCGTCGCTGCGCAGGGACATGCCGGAGGACCGGGCCCTGCTCACGGCACTCGGGCAGTTGCACAGTCGTGGTGTCGACGTGGACTGGGAGAAGGTGTTCGCGGGGACCGGCGCACAGCGCGTGGACCTGCCCACCTACGCCTTCCAGCGCCAGCGGTTCTGGCTGAACCCGTCGGTGTCCGGCGGGGACCCGGCCCTGGCCACCGGACATCCGCTGCTCGACATCGTGGTGGGTGTGCCCGAGACGGGTGGTGTCGTTGCCACGGGTCGGTTGTCTCTGGCCGCGCAGCCGTGGCTGGCGGACCACGCGGTGTCCGGCACGGTTTTGCTGCCGGGTGCTGCTCTGGTGGAGTTGGCGATTCGTGCCGGGGACGAGGTTGGTACGGGCACGTTGCGCGAGCTGGTGATCGAGGCTCCGCTGGTGGTTCCCGATGAGGGTGCGGTGCGGGTGCAGGTCTCGGTCGGTGAGGACACCGGCAGCGGAGTGAGGTCGGTCGCGGTGTACTCGCGGCCCGACGACGCAGAGGCCGGCAGTTCGTGGGTGCGTCATGCGAGTGGTCAGCTGGGTGCGGAGGTTGCTGTCCCTGCTGCCGGGTTCGGTGTGTGGCCGCCGGAGGGTGCGGTGGCCGTGGACGTGTCAGACGTGTATGAGAAGTTGACCGACCGCGGTTACGGCTATGGGCCGGTGTTCCAGGGATTGCGTGCGGTGTGGCGCCGAGACGACGAGGTGTTCGCGGAAGTCGCGTTGCCGTCGGGTGAGGTGGATTCGGCTGCCGGGTTCGGTCTGCACCCGGCGTTGCTGGATGCCGCGCTGCATGCGGGGGCCTTCTCCGGTGCGCGTGAGTCCGACGGTGGCGGGCTGTTCCTGCCGTTCGCGTGGAGTGGTGTGTCCTTGCATGCTTCGGGCGCGTCGTCGTTGCGGGTCCGGCTGACGTCGACGGGGGCGGAGTCGCTGTCGTTGGATCTGGCCGACGGTGCGGGTGTTCCGGTCGCGTCGGTGGAGTCGCTGGTGCTGCGGGCGGTTTCTGAGGAGCAGTTGCGGGTGTCCGGTGGCGGTGGTGGTGATGCGTTGTTCCGGGTGGAGTGGTCTGCTCTGTCGGTGCGTGAGGACGCGGACGACGTCGAGGTGGAGGTTTTGGAGGTGCCGTCGGCTGCGTTGGATGCCGGGGCTGTGGTTGCGGTGACTGCTGGTGTGCTGTCTGCTGTGCAGTCGTTCCTCGGGTCGTCGGGTTCGGGGCGTTTGGTGGTGGTGACGCGGGGCGCGGTGGATGTGGGTGTGGGGGGCGGGTCTGGTGTGGTGGATCCGGTGGCGGCTGGGGTGTGGGGTCTGGTGCGTTCGGCGCAGGCGGAGAATCCCGGTCGGATTGTTCTGCTTGATGTGGCGGCGGGTGAACCTGTGCCTGTTGGTGGGGTGTTGGCGGGTGTGGTGGCTTCGGGTGAGCCGCAGGTCGCGGTGCGTTCGGGTGGGGTGTTCGTGCCGCGGCTGGTGCGTGCGGTGGCGGTGCCGTCGGGGGGTGGGGTGTTTCGGCCTGGTGGGACGGTGCTGGTGACGGGTGGTACTGGGACGTTGGGTGCGGTGGTGGCCCGGCATCTGGTTGCGGTGCACGGGGTGCGGAGTCTGGTGCTGGCCAGTCGGCGGGGTCTTGACGCTCCGGGTGCGGTGGCGTTGAGGGCGGAGCTGGAGCGGGCCGGTGCTGTGGTGCGGGTGGCGGCGTGTGATGTGGCCGATCGTGATGCGCTGGCCCAGTTGGTGGGGGGTGTTCCTGCGAGGGCTCCGTTGTCGGGTGTGGTGCATACCGCTGGTGTGCTGGATGACGGTGTGATTTCGGGGTTGACGTCGGAGCGGTTGGCGGGGGTGTTCCGTCCGAAGGTCGATGCGGTGCTGACGTTGCATGAGGCGACGCGGGACCTGGAGCTGGATGCCTTTGTTCTGTACTCCTCGGCGTCGGGTGTGCTTGGTGGTCCGGGGCAGGGCAACTACTCGGCGGCGAACGCGTTCTTGGACGGATTTGCTCGGTGGCGTCGGGGGCAGGGTCTGCCGGCGGCGTCGCTGGCATGGGGCCTGTGGGGCGACGCAGGGGGCATGGCGGGTGCCCTCGACCAGACGGACCAGGCACGCATGCGGCGCAGCGGTATTCGTCCGTTGTCCGTCGAAGAGGGCATGGCGCTCTTCGACGCCGCGATCGGAGCCGACGAACCAGCACTGATACCCGTCAAGTTCGACCTCACCGCACTGTCCGCACAAGCGGCAGCCGACCAACTGCCCTCCATCTTGCAGGGGTTGGTGCGGCAACCCCGGCGCAATGCCGCCGTCGGCGGACCAGTCCCCGCCGATTCCCTCTCGGTCCGTCTGGCGGGGCTCCCGGAGGAGGAGCGAACGGAGGCCCTGCTGGACCTGGTCCGCGACGAAGTCGCCGTCGTGCTCGGGCACACCGACCCCGGGAACATCATTCCGGGACAGGCGTTCAGCGAGCTGGGCTTCGACTCGCTCACCGCGGTCGAGCTGCGCAACCGGCTGGCGCGGGCGACGGGCATCTCGCTGCCGGCCACGCTGATCTTCGACTACCCTTCACCCGCCGCGATCACCGAGCACCTGCGCGCGGAGCTGACCCCGGACGCCGCGACCGAAACGGTGGAACTCGCCGACGTGGACGAGGCCGGGCTGCGTAAGGCCCTCGCCTCTGTACCCCTCAACCGGCTCGAGGAGCTGGGCGTGCTCCAGCAGTTGCTGCGTCTCGTGGCCGCGACTCCCGGGGCGGCGGACTCCGGCGCGACCGCCGTCGTCTCCTCGGAAACACGGCAGAACGCAGCGCACCTGATCGCCGACATGGACGTCGCCGACCTCATCGAACGCGCGATGGGCAACACCACCAACTGAGCCCGTCGCGGCCTACGGAGGAACTCAAACATGTCTGTGTCCGAGGACAAGCTTGTCGCGGCACTGCGCGCCTCGCTCGTGGAGAACGAGCAGCTGAAAGAGGAGCGCGACCGGATCCTTGCGGCCTCGTCCGAACCGATCGCGATCGTGTCGGCCGCGTGCCGACTGCCCGGCGGGGTTTCCTCGCCGGAGGACCTGTGGCGTCTCGTGGCCGAGGAACGTGACGGCATCACACCGTTTCCGGACAACCGGGGATGGGACGTCGACGGAATCTACGACCCCACCCCCGGCCTGGCCGACAAGTCCTACGTTCGGGAGGGCGGCTTCCTCCATGATGCGGGGGAGTTCGACCCGGCGTTCTTCGGGATCAGTCCGCGTGAGGCGTTGGCGATGGATCCGCAGCAGCGGCTGCTGCTGGAGACGTCGTGGGAGGTGCTGGAGCGGGCCGGAATCGATCCGAACACGTTGAAGGGCAGCCGGACGGGTGTCTTCGCCGGCTTGATGTACCACGACTACGAAGCGGCCGTGGCCGCCGGAAGCATCGTTTCGGGTCGGGTGGCGTACACCCTCGGTTTGGAGGGCCCGGCGGTGACGGTGGACACGGCGTGTTCGTCGTCGTTGGTGGCGATGCACTCCGCGATGCAGGCGCTGCGCAGTGGTGAGTGCTCGCTGGCCCTGGCCGGCGGTGTCGCCGTGATGGCCACGCCCGGCAGCTTCATCGAGTTCTCGCGGCAGGGGGGTCTTGCCGCGGACGGCCGGTGCAAGTCGTTCGCGGCGGGTGCGGACGGCACGTCGTGGGCGGAGGGTGTGGGCCTGGTGCTGCTGGAGCGTCTGTCGGACGCGCGGCGCAACGGCCACGAGGTACTGGCTCTGGTGCGGGGCAGTGCGGTGAACCAGGACGGTGCTTCGAACGGCCTGACCGCTCCGAACGGTCCGTCCCAACAGCGTGTGATCCGGCAGGCGTTGGCGAACGCCGGCCTGTCAGCGGCCGACGTGGACGCGGTGGAGGCGCACGGTACGGGTACCTCGTTGGGGGATCCGATCGAGGCGCAGGCGTTGATCGCGACGTACGGGCAAGGGCGCCCGGCCGACCGGCCGTTGTGGCTGGGTTCGTTGAAGTCGAACATCGGGCACGCCCAGTCGGCCGCGGGTGTGGCTGGCGTGATCAAGATGGTGCAGGCGATGCGGCACGGTGTGCTGCCGAAGACACTTCACGTGGACGAGCCGTCGCCGAAGGTGGACTGGTCGGCGGGTGCCGTGGAACTGCTGACCGAGTCGCGGCAGTGGCAGGCGACGCCGGACCGTCCGCGCCGGGCCGCTGTCTCTTCCTTCGGCATCAGCGGCACCAATGCCCACGTCATCCTGGAAGCCGTCGAGAACGACGTTCCCGAACCGACCCCGACGCGCAGGCGCGTACCGCTCGTTCTGTCGGGCAGGTCGCCGGAGGCGGTGCGGGCTCAGGCCAGGCGTCTGGCCGGCCATCTGGAACTGCACCGTGGACTGGGCCTCACGGACGTGGCGTTTTCGCTGGCGGTGACGCGTGCTCGTTTCGATCATCGTGCGGTGGTGGTGGCGGGTTCGGTGGGCGAGGCGCGGGAGGCGCTTGCGTCGGTGGAGCCGCAAGCGGTGGTGGCGGGTCGTCTGGGTGTGTTGTTCACGGGTCAGGGTTCGCAGCGGGTGGGGATGGGGCGTGAACTGCACGCTGCGTTCCCGGTGTTCGCGGAGGCCTTCGACGAGGTGTGCGCGGCGGTGGACGAGAGTCTGGGCCGTTCGCTGAAGGATCTGGTCTTCGAGGGCGGGGACCTGCTGAACGAGACGCGGTATGCGCAGCCGGCTCTGTTCGCGGTCGAGGTGGCGTTGTTCCGGCTGCTGGAGTCCTGGGGTGTGCGTCCCCACTACCTGGCGGGTCATTCGATTGGTGAGGTGACGGCTGCGTTTGTGGCGGGTGTGTGGTCGTTGGAGGATGCGGCGGCTTTGGTGGTGGCGCGGGGGCGGTTGATGCAGGCGTTGCCGTCGGGTGGGGTGATGTTCGCGGTGGAGGCGGCGGAGGACGAGGTCACGCCCCTGCTGACCGAGGGGGTGGGTATCGCTGCGGTCAACGGTGCGACGTCGTTGGTGTTGTCGGGGGCGGAGGATGCGGTCGCGGGTGTGGTGGCCCGATTCGCGGACCGCAGAGTGAAGCGGTTGCGGGTGTCGCATGCTTTTCATTCGTCGTTGATGGATCCGATGTTGGAGGAGTTCCGTCGGGTTGTGGCGGGGCTGGTGTTTTACGAGCCTGTGGTGCCGGTGGTGTCGAATCTGACCGGTGAGGTGGCGGATGCGGGTCGGTTGTGTTCGCCGGAGTACTGGGTGGAGCACGTGCGGGGCACGGTGCGTTTCCATGACGGTGTCCAGGCCTTACGCGGCGAGAGGGTGTCGACGTTTGTGGAGTTGGGGCCTGATGGTGTGCTGTCGGCGATGGTGGCGCGGGACTGCGTGCCGTCGCTGCGCAGGGACATGCCGGAGGACCGGGCCCTGCTCACCGCACTCGGACAGCTGCACTCCCGTGGTGTCGATGTGGACTGGGAGAAGGTGTTCGCGGGGACCGGCGCACAGCGCGTGGACCTGCCCACCTACGCCTTCCAGCGCCAGCGCTACTGGCTGAACTCGAACGTGTCGGTCGGTGATCCCGCGTTCGCGCTCGAACATCCCCTGCTCGACTCGGTGATCAGTGTTCCCGACACCGGTGGTGTCCTGTGTACCGGTCGGTTGTCGCTGGCCGCGCAGCCCTGGCTGGCGGACCACGCGGTGTCCGGCACCGTCCTCCTGCCGGGTACCGCCCTCGTGGAACTCGCCGTCCGTGCCGGGGACGAGGTCGGTGCGCGGTCCCTGCGCGAGTTGATCATCGAAGCCCCTCTGGTGATCCCCGACAGGGGTGTGGTGCGTATCCAGGTCTCGGTCGGAGCGGACACCGGCAGCGGAGTGAGGTCGGTCGCGGTGTACTCGCGGCCCGACGACACAGAGCCCGGAGCACCCTGGGTCCGCCACGCCAGCGGCCAGCTCGACGACGAGGCACCGGCCCTCGACGCCGTCTTCGGGGTCTGGCCCCCCGAGGGTGCGCAACCCGTCGACCTGACCGGCTTCTACGCCGACCAGGCGAGCGCCGGATACGCGTACGGGCCGCTGTTCCAGGGCCTCAGCATGCTGTGGACCCTCGGAGAGGAGATCTACGCCGAGGTCGCGCTCCCGGCGGACGATGCCGAGGCGGCGACCGGGTTCGGCCTGCATCCCGCACTTCTCGACGCCGTCCTGCATTGCGGCGCCTTCACCGAGCGGAAGGCCGAGGAGGGCAAGCTCATCCTGCCGTTCGCGTGGAACGGCATGACTCTGCACACCTCCGGCGCCACGAGCCTGCGGGTGCGCATGACGCCCACCGGAGCCGAATCGGTGGCGCTGGAACTGGCCGACGGAGAGGGCGCCCCCGTCGCGTCGGTCGAGTCGCTCGTGCTGCGCGCGGTCGCCGACGAGCAGGTCAAAGCCGCCGGGCGGACGGGTCCCGGTACGGATGCCATGTTCGTCGTCGAGTGGACCGCGATGCCGGCCGGTGCGACAGCCGGCACCACTGCCGGCGTCGTCCCGCACCCGGTCTCCATGGCCTTGGACGTCGAGGAACTGGTGCGGTCCGGCGCGTCGATGCCGGACGTGCTGGTCGTCGACGCCGTCGACGGTGTCGTCAGTCCCGAACGGGTGCGCGGCCTCGCCGGCCGTGTCCTCGGCATCCTTCAGACATTCCTTGCCGCACCGGAACTCGAGTCGACCCGCCTGCTCGTCGTGACGCGCGGCGCGGTCGGGGTCTCCGGCGACCCCGAGGTGACCGACCCGGCGGGCGCCGCGGTCTGGGGCCTGGTACGCGCTGCGCAGGCCGAAAACCCGGGCCGCGTCCTTCTGATGGACGTGGACGAAATCCAGGCGTCCCGGTCGGCCCTGGCGGGTGTACTGGCCACCGGGGAGGCTCAGGTGGCGGTGCGCGCCGACGTCGCCCACACGCCCCGGCTGGTGCGGGCCGCGGCCGACTCCGTCAGCGGCCCCGCACTCGATCCCAGGGGAACCGTGCTCGTCACAGGCGGCACCGGAACGCTGGGCGGCCTGGTCGCCCGGCATCTCGTCGCCGCACATGGTGTACGCCACCTGCTCCTGACCAGCCGTCGCGGACCGGAGGCGCCCGGCGCCGAAGAACTGACGGCAGAGCTGGAGGCGGCGGGAGCGAGCGTCACCGTGGTGGCGTGCGACATGTCGAAGCGCAGGGCGGTGAAGAAGCTTCTCTCGGCGGTCTCGCCCGATGCGCCGCTGACCGGCGTTGTGCACGCGGCGGGAGTCCTCGACGACGGTGTGATCGCGAGCCTGACACAGGAGCGGATCGGCGCCGCCTTCCGACCCAAGGTCGATGCCGCGCTGACGCTGCACGAGCTGACACGGGACATGAATCTGTCGGCGTTCGTCCTCTTCTCCTCGGCCGCCGGTGTGCTCGGTGGTCCGGGGCAGGGCAACTACTCTGCCGCGAACGCGTTCCTGGACGCGTTCGCTCAGTGGCGCCGCGGGCAGGGGCTGCCCGCAGTCTCCCTGGCCTGGGGCCTCTGGGCCGAGTCCGGCGGCATGATCGCGACGATGAGCGAGTCGGACCAGGCCCGTATGGGCCGGGGCGGAGTGCTCCCGCTGGCCACCGAGGACGGCCTGGCCCTGCTCGACACGGCCCTGTCCGGCGAGGCCTCCACGCTGGTGCCGGTGAAGTTCGACTTCGCTGCCCTGACGGAGCAGGCACGGGCCGGGCAGCTGCCGCCGATGCTGCGCGGGCTGGTCCGCCGGCCGCGCCGCACGGCGCGCACCGTGGCCGCAGGCACCGGCTCGACCACCGGTGACACCTTGGCAAATCGCCTCGCGACGCTGACCCATGAGGCACAGCAACGCCATCTCGTGGAGTTGGTGTCGGG
Organism: Streptomyces zaehneri; assembly: GCF_032248645.1. NCBI lineage: Bacteria > Bacillati > Actinomycetota > Actinomycetes > Kitasatosporales > Streptomycetaceae > Streptomyces > Streptomyces zaehneri. The sequence continues at coordinate 215,869 of NZ_JASTTJ010000014.1, read as the reverse complement.
TGAGGTTGCGGTGGTGTTGGGGCATGCGGGTGCGGGGAGTATCGGTGCCGGGCAGGCGTTCAATGATCTGGGTTTTGATTCGTTGACGGCGGTGGAGTTGCGGAATCGGTTGAATGCCGTGACGGGTCTTCGGCTGCCGGCGACGTTGATCTTTGATTATCCGTCGCCGGGTGTGCTGGCTGAGTTTCTGCGTCTGGAGTTGGTGGGCGGGGAGGCGGTGGCCGATTCGGTGGTCGGTGAGGGGTTGTCGGGTGTTTCGGTGTCGGAGGATCCGATCGCGATTGTGGCGATGGGGTGTCGGCTGCCTGGTGGGGTGGCTTCGCCGGAGGATCTGTGGGGTCTGGTGGCTGAGGGGCGTGAGGGCATCACGGCGTTTCCGGAGGACCGGGGCTGGGATGTGGCGCGGTTGTTCGATCCTGATCCGGAGGCGGTCGGTAAGTCGACGGTTCGCCATGGTGGGTTCTTGCATGATGCGGGGGAGTTCGACCCGGCGTTCTTCGGGATCAGTCCGCGTGAGGCGTTGGCGATGGATCCGCAGCAGCGGCTGCTGCTGGAGACGTCGTGGGAGGTGCTGGAGCGGGCCGGGATCGATCCGACTACGTTGAAGGGCAGCCGGACGGGTGTCTTCACCGGCGCCATGTACCACGACTACGCCACCAACCTCACGCGCGTACCGGAGGAACTGGAGGGCTTCCTCGGCAACGGCAACGCGGGCAGCTTCATCTCCGGTCGGGTGGCGTACACCCTCGGTTTGGAGGGCCCGGCGGTGACGGTGGACACGGCGTGTTCGTCGTCGTTGGTGGCGATGCACTCCGCGATGCAGGCACTGCGCAACGGTGAGTGCTCGCTGGCCCTGGCCGGCGGTGTCGCCGTGATGGCCACGCCCGGCAGCTTCATCGAGTTCTCGCGGCAGGGAGGTCTTGCCGCGGACGGCCGGTGCAAGTCGTTCGCGGCGGGTGCGGACGGCACGTCGTGGGCGGAGGGTGTGGGCCTGGTGCTGCTGGAGCGTCTGTCGGACGCCCGGCGCAACGGGCACGAGGTACTGGCCCTCGTGCGAGGCGCGGCGATCAACCAGGACGGTGCGTCCAACGGCATCACCGCTCCGAACGGTCCGTCCCAACAGCGTGTGATCCGGCAGGCGTTGGCGAATGCCGGCTTGTCGGCGGCTGACATCGACGTTGTCGAGGCGCACGGTACGGGTACCTCGTTGGGTGATCCGATCGAGGCGCAGGCGTTGATCGCGACTTATGGTCAGGAGCGGCCTGGTGAGGACCGGCCGTTGTGGCTGGGTTCGTTGAAGTCGAACATCGGGCACGCGCAGGCCGCTGCGGGTGTGGCGGGTGTGATCAAGATGGTGCAGGCGATGCGGCACGGTGTGCTGCCGAAGACACTTCACGTGGACGAGCCGTCGCCGAAGGTGGACTGGTCGGCGGGTGCCGTGGAACTGCTGACCGAGTCGCGGCAGTGGCAGGCGACGCCGGACCGTCCGCGCCGCGCGGCGGTCTCTTCCTTCGGCTTGAGCGGTACGAATGCGCACGTGATTTTGGAGGGTGTCGAGCCTGCGGTTCGGGTGGAGCGTGCGGTGGTGCCGGACGGGGTGGTGCCGTTGGTGGTGTCGGGGAGGTCGCCGGAGGCGGTGCGGGCTCAGGCCAGGCGTCTGGCCGGCCATCTGGAACTGCACCGTGGACTGGGCCTCACGGACGTGGCGTTTTCGCTGGCGGCGATGCGTGCTCGTTTCGATCATCGTGCGGTGGTGGTGGCGGGTTCTGTGGACGAGGCGCGGGAGGCGCTTGCGTCGGTGGAGCCGCAAGCGGTGGTTCCGGGTCGTCTGGGTGTGTTGTTCACGGGTCAGGGTTCGCAGCGGGTGGGGATGGGGCGTGAACTGCACGCTGCGTTCCCGGTGTTCGCGCAGGCTTTCGACGAGGTGTGCTCGGCGGTGGACGAGAGTCTGGGCCGTTCGCTGAAGGATCTGGTCTTCGGCGATGAGGCGGCGCTGCTGAACGAGACGCGGTATGCGCAGCCGGCTCTGTTCGCGGTCGAGGTGGCGTTGTTCCGGCTGGTGGAGTCCTGGGGTGTGCGTGCTGATGTTCTCGCGGGTCATTCGATTGGTGAGGTGACGGCTGCGTTTGTGGCGGGTGTGTGGTCGTTGGAGGATGCGGCAACTTTGGTGGTGGCGCGGGGGCGGTTGATGCAGGCGTTGCCGTCGGGTGGGGTGATGTTCGCGGTCGAGGCGGCGGAGGACGAGGTCACGCCGCTGCTGACCGAGGGTGTGGGTATCGCTGCGGTCAATGGTGCGACGTCGTTGGTGTTGTCGGGTGCCCAGGATGCGGTCGCGGGTGTGGTGGCCCGTTTGGAGGGCCGCAGGGTGAAGCGGTTGCGGGTGTCGCATGCTTTTCATTCGTCGTTGATGGATCCGATGTTGGAGGAGTTCCGTCGGGTTGTGGCGGGGCTGGTGTTTCGCGAGCCTGTGGTGCCGGTGGTGTCGAATCTGACCGGTGAGGTGGCGGATGCGGGCCGGTTGTGTTCGCCGGAGTACTGGGTGGAGCACGTGCGGGGCACGGTGCGTTTCCATGACGGTGTCCAGGCCTTACGCGGCGAGAGGGTGTCGACGTTTGTGGAGTTGGGGCCTGATGGTGTGCTGTCGGCGATGGTGGCGCGGGACTGCGTGCCGTCGCTGCGCAGGGACATGCCGGAGGACCGGGCCCTGCTCACCGCACTCGGACAGCTGCACTCCCGTGGTGTCGATGTGGACTGGGAGAAGGTGTTCGCGGGGACCGGCGCACAGCGCGTGGACCTGCCCACCTACGCCTTCCAGCGGCAACGGTTCTGGATCGAGGGCGACGGACCGGCCGTTCCCGAGAAGGCGGCCGATCCGGTCGACGCGGCGTTCTGGGACATCGTGGACAGCGGCGATGCGAATTCGCTGGCCCGGTCCCTGCGGCTCGATGCGTCCGCCCTGGACGGCGTGCTGCCCGCCCTGTCCTCCTGGCGCCGCCGCCACCGGGACCAGGCTGTGCTGGACGGCTGGCGCTACCGGATCGACTGGCGGCCGATGACGGACGCGCTGGTACCGGGTGCGGCTGTCGCCGACGGCATATGGCTGATGTTGGTGCCCGCAGGGCAGGCCGACGCGATGGCGGAGGCCACGAGCGGCGCGCTGACCGCGCACGGCGGTCGCGTCGTACGGGTGGATGTGGACGGCGAGGACCGGAAGGGCCTGGCGGAACTCGTCCGGGTGGGTCTCGACACGGCGAGGCCGGTCGGGGTGGTGTCCCTGCTGCCACTGGACGAGCGGCCGGACGCCGGCCATCCGACACTGTCGCGCGGTACGGCCGCCACCGTCACCCTCGTCCAGTCGCTCAAGGATCTGGACATCACCGCCCCGCTGTGGTGCCTGACTTCCGGAGCCGTCGCGGTTCGGGAGGACGGGGAGGTGACGAGCGGGACCCAGCCCATGATCTGGGGCCTCGGCACCGTACTGGCCCTCGACCACCCCAGGTCCTGGGGCGGGATCGTCGATGTGGCCGCCGGGCCGGGTGAGACGGCGCTGGGCCGGCTGGTCGCCGTGCTCTGCGGAGAGCACGGCGAGGACCAGGTGGCGATCCGGGCCACGGGCGCGTACGCGCGTCGTATGACCCGCGCCGAGTCCGCCACTGCCGACGGTACGGTGTCCAGGGAACCCTGGACGCCACGTGGCACGGTCCTGGTCACCGGCGGTACCGGTGGCATCGGCGCACACGTGGCCCGTTGGGCCGCGGGTCGGGGGGCCGAGCATCTGCTGCTGCTCAGTCGTCGCGGCCGGGCCGCCGAGGGGGCGGCGGCGCTGGAGGCGGAGCTGACCGCGCTCGGTGCCCGCGTCACGCTCGTGGCCTGTGACGTCACCGACCGGACTGCGCTCGGCGAGGTGATCGCGGCGGTTCCTTCCGACGTGCCCGTCTCCGCTGTCTTCCACACGGCAGGCGCCGCACAGGAACCCACGCAACTGCCGGACAGCAGCGTCGCGGAGTTCGCCGAGGTGGGCCGGGCGAAGGTCGCCGGTGCCGTGCACCTCGACGCCCTGCTCGCCGACCGTCCGCTGGACGCCTTCGTGGTGTTCTCCTCCGGCGCCGCTGTCTGGGGCGGTGCGGGGCAGGGCGGTTACGCCGCCGCCAACGCCTTCGTCGAAGGGCTCGCACATCGGCGGCGCGCCGAAGGCCGGGCGGCTACCGCTGTGGCCTGGGGTGCCTGGGCCGGCGGCGGCATGGTCGACGAGGCCGTGGCCGAGGAGTTCGCGGGGGTCGGCGTCGAGCTGATGCGGCCCGAACTCGCGGTCGAGGCCCTGGGCCAGGCGATGGCGGGTGGCGAGGGGCACCTCGTGGTCGCGGGTATCGACTGGTCGCGGTTCGCGCCGTTCTATACGGTGGCCAGGGAACGGCCGCTGCTGCGGGAACTGCCCGAGGCCACCGCTGCGGTCACCGGTACAGGCACCGGCAGCGGTAAGGATGCGAAGACCGGGGACGACGGCGAGGCGCTGCGGGCGCGGCTTTTGCCTCTGTCCCCTCAGGAGCGGCTGACGGTCCTCACCGACCTGGTGCTGGTGGAGGCCGGACAGGTGCTCGGTCACGCCGCCGGCTCGACGATGGTCGAGGACGGGGTCGCCTTCCTCGACATCGGCTTCGACTCGCTGACAGGTCTCGAACTGCGCAACCGCCTCAACCGGGTGTCGGGACTCGACCTGCCGCAGGGCCTGATCTTCGACCTCCCCACCGCGGGCATGATCGCCGAGCTGATGCTGGACACCCTCGAGCCCGAACTGGCCGTCACACCTGAGGCGGTCTCCCAGGAGATCGGCAAGTTGGAATCGGCCCTGGCTCCGGCGCTGCACGACGACGCATCGCGTGCGCGGGCCGTCTCGCGGCTGCGTGAGCTGCTGGCCAAGTGGGACCACACGGAGAAGGGAAAGTAGCCGGATGTTCGAGGTCGAGACCTACTTGCACCGTCTGGGGTTCACGGAGGTGCCCGAGCCCAGCTCCGAGACGCTTCGCGCACTGCACAAGAAGCACCTGATGTCGCTGGCCTACGACAGCAGTCGCTTCATCAAGAGCTTCACCGGCTTCCGCAACGTCGTCGACATCGACATCGACGACACGTTTCGGGCGATCGTCGTCGAGGGCGCGGGCGGTGTGTGCCACGACCTGAGCGGCCTGTTCCGCAGGCTCCTGACCGAACTCGGTTACGACACCTCGATCCTGGCCGCGTCACAGCGCTGGCCCGACGGGCAGTTCGGGCCGGACCTCGAGCACACCTTCACCTGTGTGCGGCTGGACGGGGAGACCTGGTTGGTCGACGTGGGCTTCGCCGGACCGTCGTATCTGGAACCGCTGCGGATGACCGACGAGGTGCAGCACCAGTTCGGCTGCTCCTATCGGCTCACGGCGGACGGCGCCTACCACGTGCTGGAACGCAGGGCCGCCACCGGCGACTGGCGGTCTGTGTACCGGTTCGAGTTGAAGGCCCGGGCTGTCTCCGACTGGGACAGTCCCCAGGACTCCGCTGCCGAGCGGATCGTGAAGGACTCGCTGTTCGCCGGGACCGTGCTGCGTGGCCGTGCCACCGACAACGGGCAGCTCGTCCTCACCGGCAGGCGGCTGCTGAGGGTGGAGAACGGTCACGAAACGATCCGCACCCTGATCGACAAGGCCGAGTTCGAGCGCGTGGTGAAGGACGTCCTCGCCGGCACAGGCAACGGCTGAGGCGGGAGCGGACGGAGATGACAGTGGAGACGCAGACGGCCGGCGGCGGCACCGAGACGGACGCCGTCACCGACACGGACGTGGCCGTCGTCGGCTACGGTCCGGTGGGGCAGGTGCTGGCGATCCTGCTGGCCCGGCGCGGCTGGCGGGTCACGGTCGTGGAGCGCTGGTCCCAGCCGTACCCCATGCCGCGGGCCGTCGGCTTCGACGACGAGGCTGCCCGTATCCTGGCGGCCGCCGGCATCGGGCCCTTCCTCGACAAGTTCGGGGAGAACTCACGGGACTACGCCTGGCGCAACGCCGCCGGCGAAACCCTGCTGCACATGGAGAGCGCCGCGAACGGCCACTGCGGTTGGCCGCAAGCGACCGCCATGTACCAGCCGGGACTGGAGGCCACGCTCATCGAGCGGGGCACCGACTTCCCGAACCTGCGGGTCGTCCGCGGACAGGAGGTCGTCGAACTCGACGACCGCGGCGACCTGGTCGAGGTGATCTCCGAGGACCCGGACGAGCAGGAACACACCTTCACCGCGCGGTACGTCGTCGGGTGCGACGGGGCCAACAGCTTCGTCCGGGAGTCCATGGAGAGTTCCCTCACCGACCTCGGGTTCTTCTACGACTGGCTGATCTGCGATGTCGTACTGGACGAGCCGCGCGACTTCCGCCCCAACAACCTGCAGATCTGCGACCCGCAGCGGCCGCGGACCGCCGTGTCGGCCGGCCCCGGGCACCGCCGCTTCGAGTTCATGCGGCTGCCGGGCGAGAACATCGAGGAGCTGAAGCGGGACGACACCCTGTGGCGCATGCTGGAGATGTTCTCCGTCCACCCGGACAACGCGACACTCGAACGGCACGCCGTCTACACCTTCCAGGCCCGCTGGGCGGGGGAGTGGCGCAAGGGCCGGCTGCTGATAGCGGGGGACGCCGCACACCTCATGCCGCCCTTCGCGGGGCAGGGCATGTGCTCGGGCTTCCGGGACGTGGCCAACCTTTCGTGGAAGCTCGACCTGGCACTGCGCGGTCTCGCCGACGACTCCGTACTCGACACCTACACCGTCGAGCGCCGGGCGCACGTCCGGAACGCCGTCACCACGTCCGTGAAACTCGGCAAGGTCATCTGCGTGACCGATCCCGCAGCCGCCGCCGACCGGGACGCGATCATGCTGGCCGCCCGCGACCGCGAGGGCGCCGCCGCGTTGCCGATGTCCACCGTGATCCCCTTCGACGACGGCCTGTTCCAACGGGCCGGCGACGGCACGCCGCTGAGGCCGGCCGGCACCCTGTTCCCCCAGGCCAGGGTGGCGGACGCCGAAGGTGAGGGACTGCTCGACGAGATCGTCGGACTGGGCTTCGTACTGCTCGCCGTCAGCGATCCGGCGGCTCTGCTCGACGACCGGCGGCGCGCCTTCCTCGACGGTCTCGGCACGCGCTGCGCGCACGTCCTGCCCGCGGGCACGGAACCGGGGAAGTCCGGTCCCGGCGCCGTGGTCGACATCGACGGCCGCTATCTGCCGTACCTGGCCGAGAACGGCGCGACGGCCGTCCTGGTGCGCCCCGACTTCACCGTCTTCGGCGCGGCGAACGGACCCGGGGAACTGGGCGAACTGGTGGACCAACTCGCCCACCGGCTGGGGGCACCGCCCCCGGCTGCCGACTGAGAAACCTCCGACCCGGCGAATTTACCGATTTCGGTCAGCACCATGAGAAGGGAACACGGAACATGGGCGCACGCGAAGACATGTATGGCTTGTTCACCAGTGTCAACGAGATCAACCTGACAAATGATCAGGACGCTCAGAGCGCCAAGGAGGGCACACACAAGAAGAACATCTCCACCAGTTACGACCTGCAGGCCAGGATGTCGAAGAAGGGCATTCTGTGGAACTGGGGTTACCACGACGACCAGGTGGCCAAGGAGATCAGCGCCCGCATTCCCGGATTCCTCGACTACGACACGGACGGCTTCTCCGAGGAGCTGTACTTCGCCGCACTCAGGGAGGTGCCGCTCGACCTGGACGACTACGCGGACAAGTTCGTTCTCGAGGTCGGCTGCGGACTGGGCGAGGGCCTGAACTTCCTCTCGCGTGTCGTCGACGCGAAGAGCATGATCGGCCTCGACCTGTCGGACCAGGCCGTCAGGCGGGCCAACGCCTCGCTGTCCCGCAAGGGCCTGCGCTATGTCCAGGGCGACGCGGAGAACCTGCCGTTCGAGGACGGCGAGGTCGACGTCCTGGTGAACATCGAGAGCGCGCACAACTACCCGAGCCTGGAGAAGTTCCTGAAGGAGGTGGCGCGGGTGCTCAAGCCGGGCGGCTGCTTCACGCACGTCGACCTCTACACCACGCAGCGCCACGCATTCCTGAAGGAGCTCCAGGAGACAGACCTCGGCCTGGAGTGGGTGCTTGACCGTGACATCTCGCCCCAGGTGCGGGCCGCGATCCACGGGCGGCTGTCCCCGGAGGGGTCCTTCCACAAGGCACTGCGGGAGCAGCGGGTCGGTGCCATCCAGCGGCACATGGCCAAGCGGGTCGGCCCGGAGGCCGTGGGCGGTTCCTTCGCCGGCTACACCGACAGCGGCTCCACCAGACTGCTGAAGAAGATGGGCGTGCTGCCGTCGCAGTTCATGCCGCCGGTGGACAGCTACCGGCACTACGTGGCCAAGAAGATCTGATCCTCGGCTGCGGATGCCGATCAGTGCGGAGGCGGAGAAGACGCGGTGGAGCCCTCGGTGGTAGCGCCGGGGCCGGTGCGGTCTTCCGCTGATGTCGCCGGAGTCGCGGGGGGGCGGGAGCGACTCCGGCGAGACTGGCCAGGCGGCCGGCGCGCCGTGGCGGCTCATGTCGCAGGCGGTTGATGCGTCGTGTGCGGTCCACATCGGGCCGGCTCGCCGGTTGGTGAGGGCTCGCACTACGACCTGGTCAAATACGCTCCCACGTCGCTGAACCAGCAGCCGCTCCGTATCGTCCTGGTCCGTTCGGACGAGGCTCGTCGGCGTCTGGTCCGACACCTCGCCGAAGGGAACAACAAGAAGGCCGCGCGGGCTACGCCACCGCGCTCATCGTGTCCGCGAGGCGGCGCCGGGAGGCCCGGGTCGCAGGCAGCGCGGCGAGTGCCATGGAGCCCAGCAACGCCGTCGCGCCGAACGCGGACAGCACGACGAGGGACGGAGCCTGCGCGATTCCGGCTCCGATGCCGCTCGACCGGCCCTGGGCGTCGATCAACCAGTGGGAGAGGGGCAGGCCCAGTGCCAGGGCGACGGCGACCGCTGCCCCTACGGTGCACCCCGTGGCCGTGACGGTGATCGCGGTGATCTGCCGTGGCGACAGTCCGATCGCCTTGAAGGCGAGCAGATCCCGTTCGCTCTCGCGCAGCGCACCGCCGATGCTGGTCAGCAGATCGACGAGCCCGATGAGCGCCAGGACGCCGAGCAGGCCGACGACGACACTGCGCAAGGGCGACAGACCGTCGGCGGGGTTCGTCACGGTGTGCACGTCCAGTTGCCCACGCCCGGCCGCGGCACTCAGCTCGGCGGCGACGCGGTGCGGATCCGCGCCCTCCCGCAGCCGGACCTGGTACAGCGTCGGCCGGAGTTCCGCGTCGTTCTCCCGCAGGGTGTCGAGCGAGGTGGAGACGACCCGGCCGGCGTTCTCCGGCTCGATGCTGCGGCCCACGATGTGCAGGATCTGGGGCCGTCCGCTCACGGTCATGCGCACCCAGTCGCCGACCCGGACGTCCAGCAGATCCAGCAGCCCCTGCCCGGCCACCGCCTCGTCGGAACCGTGCGCGGGGCGCCCCTCGGCCAGCGTGTAGGGGTACGGATCCGTACGGGTGCCGAGACCGCGCAGGGCGATCGTCGCCGTCTGGCCCGGCACCAGGGCCGCCACCTCGACACCCGGATACGCGGCGGCGACCTCGGGACGCCGTGCCAGCAGCTCCCGGGTCGCGGCGTCACTCAGACCGTCGTCGGCGCGGACGGTGAGCGCGGCCGCCAGCCCCATCTCCTGAGGTGTGCGGTGGAAACGGTCGATGGTCGTCCACGCGCTCATCGCCACCACGATCAGGGTCAGGGGCAGCGCGAGCCTGGCGATCGTGCCCAGCGAACGCGGGCGACGCGTGAACGCCTTGTGCCAGCCGAGGACCAGCGCGGGCGGCAGCCGCAGGCCGAGGGCGCGACGCGCCACGCCCGACAGCCGTCCCCCGGCCGGGCCTGCGGTCCGCGGCACCGGAACCGGCGGCACCCGCCCCGCCCGCCAGGCCGCGAGCCCGGTGGTCGCGCCGATGAACAGCACCACTCCCACCGGGACCACGACCAGGGTCGCCGCATGTCCCGGCAGCCCCTGCCACACCCCGACCGCGTCTCCCAGCCGCCCCGGCAGCCGGCTGCCCAGCGCCTGGGTGAGCGCCGCCGCGGCCACGGCGCCGAGCAGCGCGTAGGCGAGATGCTGGAGCAGGAAGACCCGCGTGACCTGACCCGGTGTGAAACCGATCGCCTTGAGGATCGAGATGTCCCGCAGATGCCCTCGGATGCGGGTGCCGATGGCCCCGTGCACGGCGAGTCCGGCGGCGACGAGCGCGCCGAGACCGAACAGGCCCAGTATCTGGCCGAGCAGCCGGTCGTCGCCCTGCGCCTCCGCTCGCGCCTGCTGCCAGGTGGCGACCTCGCGCACGGCGCCGGCGCCGAGCACGGTGACGGCGCGCTGAACGGCGTAGTCGGTGTCCCCGGGATCCGTCAGCCGCAGCCCGATCACCTGGCCGCGGTCGGAGCCGGTGCGCGGCAGGGTGGACGGCAGCGCCCAGGCCAGTCCCGGCTGCTCGCCCTGGCGGTAGCGCGGCTCGGGGCTGTCGGCGACACCGAGGACGGTCAGCGTCGCGGCACCACCCGGGAGGGTGAGCACATCTCCGGGCTCGGCCAGCAGCGCCCGCGCGAGGCTGCTCTCCAGCACCACACCGTCGGGTCTCCCCGGGTCGAGCCAGCGGCCGGAGACGAGCAGGGGCCGTCCGACCACGGGTCGCTCGGTGGTGCCGCGCAGCTCGACCGAGGCGCGGGCGCCGCGGGAGGCGACCGTGGTGGAAGCGGTGGGGTAGGGGCCGGCGACGGACTCCACGCCGGCCAGCCCGGCGACCCTGGCCGCATCGGCCGAGGGACCGGTGTGGAGTGACACGTGTGCGCCATGGGACTGGGTGAAGACACGTTCCCAGGGGTTCGTCGCGTACCCGAAGAGCGCCGCCGCCAGCAGCAGGGAGGTGACGACGCCGACGGTGGCGAGCACCAGGAACAGCGCTTCACCGCGATGCGTCCGCAGGTCCGAGTGCGCCCAGCGCAGCGTGGCTCGCATGGGTCAGTCCTTCAGTTCCAGCACCGCGGATATCCCCTTGCGGGGGGACGGCGTGCCGTCGAGTGCCGCGTCGTCGGCGATCCGCCCGTCGAAGAAGCTGATCACCCGGTCCGCGGTGCTCGCCATCCGCGCGTCATGGGTGACCAGGAGGATGGTCTGGCCGCGCTGGTGGAACCGGGACAGCAGCCGGGTCACCTCGCGGGTGCCCTTGCTGTCCAGGCTGCCCGCGGGCTCGTCCGCGAGCAGCAGGGGCGGATGGTTCACCAGGGCACGGGCCAGCGCCACCCGCTGCTGTTCGCCGCCGGACAGCTCACCGGGCATGCTCCGCTCCCTGCCGGTCAGACCGAGCTCGGCCAGCAGTTCCTCCCGCTCCGCGCGGGCCCGCTTGGGGGAGACCCCGGCCAGCAGCGCGGGCAGTTCGACGTTGTCGGCGACGGACAGGTTGGAGACCAGGTTGAAGAACTGGAATACGACGCCGATCCGGCGCCGGCGCGCCACGGCCCACTGCGCCTCGCTGTAGCCGTCCGTGCACACGCCGTCCAGCCAGATGCTGCCGCTGTCCGGCCGCTGCAGGCCGCCGAGCAGATGCAGCAGCGTCGACTTCCCGGCGCCGGACGGACCGGTGACGGCCACGAACTCGCCCTGCCGTACGCACAGGTCCACCCCCCGCACGGCGTGGGCCGGTGCTCCCTCGCCATGGTGGGTCTTCACGAGACCCTCGGCCCGCAGCGCAGGAGTGGGAGTGGCGTTCATTCCGGCTCCTCCAGTTCTTCCTGGCAGCGCTCCAACCAGTCGAGGTCGGCCTGCAGGTGCAGCATGGCGCCCTCGACGAGCAGCCGGGCCGTCCGGTTGTCGCGGTTCTCGCCCGTGACCAGCTTCGACAGGGTGCGCATGGTGTTCAGGTAGTGGCGTCGTTGCTTGTTGATCAGGGCGATCTGGTCGGCGAGACCGGTCTGCGGAGCCAGCGCGAGCTTCATGAAGAACTCGTCCCGCAACCGCGGCTCGTCCGCCGTCTCCTCGTACCAGACGCGCAGCGCTTCCTGGCCGGCGTCCGTGAGGTGGTAGATCTTCTTGTTGGGCCGACTCGACTGCTCGACCTCCTCGCCCTCGATCAGCCCCGTCTTCTCGAGGCGGCTCAGAGTCACGTAGATCTGGCCGATGTTCGGCTGAGGGTACGCGGCGCCCAACAGTCGCTCAAGGTCCTGCTTGAGCTCGTAGCCGTGGGCCGGGCCGCGCGCCAGCAGGGCCAGGAGGGGCAGGCGCACTCGTGCTGTCCTCCTCGCAGCCTCGTATTGTGTTCCAGGCCCTAGTATCGCCCATACCTAACGGGTATACATAGCCTCTGACTCCGGGCGAGGGTGCCCGGCGCCGGTGTACTGGGAGGAACCTATGCGGTGGATACGTGCCGCCGGTAGGGGCCTCCTCGTTCTCGCCGTCGTCCTGGCCGGTTACGGCGCGTCCGGCGCCCGGGCGGTCGGCGGGCTCGAGGGGCGCGGACCGCTCACCCTCGCCACCGCCGGCGACCTCACCGGCTATCTCGGCCCGCTGCTCCAGGGCTGGAACCGGGCCCACCCCGGCGAGAAGGTCACCCTCGTCGAACTGCCGGACTCGGCGGACGAGTCGCGCGCCCAGATGATCACGGATCTGCGCGGCGGCACCCGCAGCCGGTTCGACGTCCTCAACATCGACGTCGCCTGGACCTCGGAGTTCGCCGCCGCCGGCTGGATCCGTCCGCTGCCGCGCGACCGTTTCCCGCTGGGCACCTTCCTGCGGCCGGTCGTGGACACGGCGACGTACGACGGCCGGCTGTACGCCGTCCCGTACGTCACCAACGCAGGGCTGCTCCTCTACCGCAAGGACGTCCTCGCCGAGGAGGGCGTCCCGCCGCCCCGCACCTGGGCCGAACTGGAGCGGGCCGCGAAGACCATCGCGCCCCGGCACGGACTCGACGGCTACGCGGGGCAGTTCCTGCCCTACGAGGGCCTCACCGTCAACGCGGCCGAGGCGGTGTACTCGGCGGGCGGCACGATCCTCGGCGACGAGGGCGACCGTGTCACCGTCGACTCGGCCGCCCGCGCGGGCATCGGGTTCCTCGCCCGCGGCGTCCGTGACGGCTGGGTGCCGAAGGAGGCTCTGACCTACACGGAGGAGGAGTCCCGGCAGGCCTTCCAGGACGGTCACCTCCTCTTCCTGCGCAACTGGCCCTACGCGTACGTCAGCGCCTCCGCCTCGGGCTCCGCGCTCGCCGGCAAGGTCGGCGCCGTACCGCTGCCGGGGCGTGACGGGCCCGGTACCAGCGTGCTCGGCGGCTCCAACCTGGCCGTCAACACCCATGCCGAGCATCCCGACACCGCCGCGCGTCTGATCGCGTACCTCACCAGCGAGGGCGTCCAGCGGCAGGTGCTCACCCGGGGCGCGCTGCCGCCCGTACGCGCGGATCTGTACGAGGACCCGGAACTGGTGCGGCGGTTCCCGTACCTGCCGACCCTGCGCGCGAGCGTCCTGGCGGCCGCACCGCGGCCCAAGAGCCCGCGCTACGACCAGGTCAGCATGGTGGTGCAGGCGGTCGTGCACGACGCGATGTCCGGGCACTCGACGCCCGAGGCGGCGGTGCGGCGGCTGGCCCGCGAACTGGCGGACATCTCCCGCCGCGGCTGACGTCCCTCAGCCAGCCCAGCCCGATCTCCTCTAGTTACATGTTAGGTAACGCCGGCGTATCAACCGGGGTCAATTTGCCCAGGTTAATAAGCTTTTGTCACCCACGGTCGCAAGGTGGCTGCTGCCTGTTCGTTGACACCTCCGCGAAACGCCTACATAACATGTATGCATAACAGTCAGCCCGCACAGACAGGCCAACGGGTGAGCTCCCAGCACATCGACTCGCGCATCGACTCGCGCATCGACACGCACCACTGGTGGCGTGAGGCAGTGATCTACCAGGTGTACGTCCGCAGCTTCCTGGACAGCACCGGCGACGGCGTCGGCGATCTCGCCGGAGTCCGCGCCGGACTGCCGTACCTGAAGAAGCTGGGTGTCGACGGGATCTGGCTCAGCCCCTTCTACCCCTCCCCGCAGCACGACCACGGCTACGACGTGGCCGACTACTGCGACGTCGACCCGCTCTTCGGCGACCTCGCCGAGTTCGACCGGCTGGTCGCGGCCGCCCGGCGGCTCGGCGTCAGGGTGCTGCTCGACATCGTCCCCAACCACTGCTCCAGCGAGCACCCCTGGTTCCGTGAGGCACTGGCCGCGGCGCCGGGCAGTCCCGCCCGGGCCCGCTTCCACTTCGCCGACGGGCGGGGAGCGGACGGCGCCGAGCCGCCCAACAACTGGCACGCCATGTTCGGCGGCCCGGCCTGGAGCCGGCTGACCGAGCCGGACGGCCGCCCGGGCCAGTGGTACCTGCACATGTTCACGCCCGAACAGCCCGACTGGAACTGGCGCGACCCCGAGGTCGGCGCGTACTTCGACCGTGCGCTGCGGTTCTGGCTGGACCGGGGCGTCGACGGCTTCCGCATCGATGTCGCCGCCGGCCTCTTCAAGCACCCCGAGCTGCCCGACTCGCCGGATCCCGAGGCCGACGCCCGCACCCGCGACTCCGTCAACCCGCTCGCCTGGAACCAGCCCGAGGTGCACGACGTCTGGCGGCGCTGGCGGGCGGTGTGCGAGGAGTACACGGCACGCGACGGCCGCGAACGGCTCCTGGTCGGCGAGGTCTCGGTCCCGACGGCCCGCGAACACGCGCTGTACGTGCGCCCCGACGAACTGCACCAGGCCTTCTTCTTCGACCTGCTGAGCGCCTCCTGGGACGCCGACGCCTTCCGCAAGGTCATCACCGAGGCCATGCAGGACATCGCCGGAACGGGGTCGACCGTCACCTGGGTCCTCAACAACCACGACCAGGTCCGCACGGTCACCCGCTACGGCGAGCCGGCCGTGGAGGGCAGCGGCCTCGGCGCGGCCCGCGCCCGCGCCGCCGCCCTGCTGTTGCTGGCGCTGCCCGGCGCCGCGTACATCTACCAGGGCGAGGAGCTGGGCCTGCCCGAGGTCGTCGACCTGCCCGACGACGTGCTCACCGACCCGATCTTCCGCCGTACCGGCAGCCGGGCCCGGATCCGGGACGGCTGCCGGGTGCCGCTGCCGTGGTCCGGGCAGGCCTCACCGTTCGGCTTCACCTCCGGCGTCGACGCCACCAAACCCTGGCTGCCGCAGCCCGACTACTTCGCCGAGTACGCCACCGATCGCGCCCTCGCCGACACCCGCTCCTTCTGGCACCTCTACCGCGACGGCCTCCAGCTGCGCGCCACCCTGCCCCAGCTGGGCGAGGGCACGCTGCGCTGGCTCGGCACCCAGCCCGGCGTCCTCGCCTTCGCCCGCGGCGACGGCCTGGTCTGCGCCGTCAACTTCGGAACGGCGCCCGCGCCGGCGCCCGTTCCCGGCATCCCCCTGCTGTCCAGCGGCCCCTGCCAGGCCGGGGTGCTCCCCGGCTCCACGGCCGCCTGGTGGATCGGTGACGACACCGACTCCTGAGCACGACCACTTCTCCATCCGCCGCCAACTCCCTTTCTACGAACGGACATCGACGATGATGCGACGACGTACCACCCTGCTCAGCGGCTGCACCGCGCTCGTCCTGGCGCTCGGCGCGACGGCCTGCGGAGGCGGCGACCCCGTCTCCGCGGGCGGCGGCGACAAGGCACTGGGCGGCCAGACGGTCACCGTGGCCGGTGTCTGGTCCGGTGCCGAGCAGAAGAACTTCCAGAAGGTGCTGGACGCGTTCACCGAGAAGACCGGCGCCAAGACCCAGTTCGTGTCCACCGGCGACAACGTCTCCACCGTCGTCGGCAGCAAGATCGAAGGCGGCAACGCCCCGGACGTCGTGATGGTCCCGCAGGTCGGCGTGCTCCAGCAGTTCGCCGGGAACGGCTGGCTCAAGCCGTTGTCGTCGACCACCCAGAAGTCCGTCGCCGCCAACTACGCGACGGTCTGGAAGGACTACGGCAGCGTCAAGGGCACCCTCTACGGCCTGTACTTCAAGGCAGCCCACAAGTCGACCGTCTGGTACAGCCCCGCCGCCCTCGACCAGGCCGGCGTCCAGCCGCCGAAGACCTACGACGAGATGCTGAAGGCCGGGCGGACCGTCTCCGACTCGGGCCTCGCCGCCTTCTCCGTCGCGGGCCAGGACGGCTGGACGCTCACCGACTGGTTCGAGAACGTCTACCTCTCCCAGGCCGGACCCGAGAAGTACGACGCCCTCGCCGCCCACGAACTGAAGTGGACCGACCAGAGCGTGGCCGACGCCCTCACCACGCTCGGCAAGCTCTTCCAGGACAAGCAGCTCCTCGCGGGCGGCCAGAAGGGCGCGCTGAACACCGACTTCCCGGGCTCCGTCGAGAAGGTCTTCGGGCCCGAGCCCGAGGCGGGCATGGTCTACGAGGGCGACTTCGTCGCAGGCGTCGCCAAGGACCAGTTCGGCCGGAAGATCGGCGAGGACGCCGACTTCTTCGCGTTCCCGCCCGTCGGCGGGGGCGAGGCGCCCGTGGTCAGCGGCGGCGACGCGGCCGTCGTCCTCAAGGACGGCAAGAACACCAAGGCCGGCATGGCCCTCCTGGAGTACCTGGCCACCCCGGAGGCCGCGGCCGTATGGGCCGAGACGGGCGGCTTCCTCTCCCCGAACAAGAAGCTCGACCTCGCCTCCTACGGCGACGACGTCACCCGCACCACCGCCAAGTCGCTCATAGCCGCCGGGGACTCCGTCCGCTTCGACATGTCCGACCAGGCCCCGGCCGCGTTCGGCGGTACGAAGGGCGCCGGCGAGTGGAAGATCCTCCAGGACTTCCTGCGCGACCCGTCCGACCCGAAGGCGACCGCGGCGCAGCTGGAAACCGCCGCGGCCAAGGCCTACAAGGGCTGACCGGCGATGACCGCCACGCTCACGAAGACGGCCGCGCCACCCGCCGCCGCGACCCTCGCCCGCAGGCGGCGGGCCCGGCGGCGGGGCAGGACCGTCGCCCTGCTCTTCGTCCTCCCCGCGCTGCTCCTGCTCGGCGCCCTCGTCGTCTACCCCGTGCTGTTCTCGGTCGGCCGCAGCTTCTTCGACGCCTCCGGGACCCGGTTCGTGGGCGGCGACAACTACACCGAGATGTTCCGCGACCCGGCCACCCTCAAAGCCGTACGCAACACCGCGATCTGGGTGGTCGTGGCGCCGACCCTGCTGACCGGCCTGGGCCTGATCCTCGCCGTGCTCGTCGAGAAGATCCGCTGGGCCACGGCCTTCAAGCTGCTGCTCTTCATGCCCATGGCCGTCTCCTTCCTGGCCGCCGGCATCATCTTCCGGCTCGCCTACGACGAGGACCCCGACAGGGGCGTCCTGAACGCGGCGGCCGTCGGCGTCCACGACGCCTTCCGGGACACCGCCTCCTACCCGACCGCCCGCGCCCGGGACGGCGAGGGCCTGACCCGGGGCGCCGACGGCTCGTACCGCACCGGCACGACCGTGTCACCCGGCGACACGGTCGCCCTCGGCCTGGTCGGCGTCGCGCCCAAGGAACTTCCGGCCGGCGCGGAACCTGCCTACACGGCGGCCGCCCGCACGGCGGGCCCCGACGAACTCCGCGGGGTCGTCTACCTGGACTTCACCCCCGGCGGGGGAGGGAGGCAGGGTGCGGTGGACCGCGGGGAGAGCGGGCTGCCGAAGACGAAGGTCGAGGCGGTACGCGACGGCAGGACCGTCGCGAGGACCACCACCGCGGCCGACGGCTCCTTCCGCTTCCCCGGCCTGGAGACAGGCGCGTACACCGTCACCCTCCCCGGCTCGAACTTCGCCCAGCCCTACGAGGGCGTCTCCTGGCTCGGCCCGGCACTGGTCACCCCGGCGATCATCGGCGCCTACCTGTGGATCTGGACCGGCTTCGCGATGGTGCTGATCGGCGCGGGCCTGTCCACGCTGCCGCGTGACTCGCTCGAGGCCGCGCGGATGGACGGCGCCAACGAGTGGCAGGTGTTCCGCCGGATCACCGTGCCGCTGCTGGCGCCCGTGCTCACGGTGGTCTTCGTGACCCTCGTCATCAACGTGATGAAGGTGTTCGACCTCGTCTACATCATCGCGCCCGGTCCGGTGCAGGAGGACGCCACCGTGCTGGCCACCCAGATGTGGCTGGTGTCCTTCGGCGGCGGCAACGACCAGGGACTGGGCAGCGCCCTCGGCGTGCTGCTCCTGCTGCTGGTGATCCCCGCCATGGTCTTCAACGTCCGTCGTTTCCGAGGGAGTCAGCGATGAACCTCAGTGCGCTTCGGCGCGGGCTCGGCAACAGCCTGGTGCAGGCCGTCCTCGTGGTCGTCGGACTGCTCTGGCTCACCCCGCTCGCCGGACTGCTCGTGTCGTCCCTGCGGTCGGCGCAGGACACGGCCAAGGGCGGCTGGTGGACGGCGATCACCAGTCCGGGCCAGCTGTCCTTCGACAACTACACGTCGTTGCTGGGCAACGCCGGGATGACGCGGGCGTTCTGGAACACCGTGCTGATCTCGGTGCCGACGACGCTTCTGGTGGTGGCGATCGCCGCGCTGGCGGGGTACGCCTTCGCCTGGCTGGAGTTCCCCGGCCGTGACGCCCTCTTCCTGCTCGTGGTCGCGCTCCTGGTGGTGCCCGTGCAGATCGGCCTGCTGCCGGTGGCCAAGCTCTTCGGCCAACTGGGGCTGTTCGGCACGATTCCCGGCGTCGTCCTCTTCCACGTCTCCTACGGCCTGCCGTTCGCGATCTTCCTGCTGCGGAACTACTTCGCCGAGATACCGCGGGAGATGCTGGAGGCGGCCCGCATGGACGGGGGCAACGAGTGGCGCATCTTCACCCGGCTCGTGCTGCCGGTCGGACGGCCGGCCCTGGCGAGCCTGGCCATCTTCCAGTTCCTGTGGGTATGGAACGACATGCTGGTGGCACTGCTCTTCGCCGACAGCTCGTCCCAACCGCTGACCGTGGAACTCCAGTCGCAGATAAGGCAGTTCGGCAGCAACATCGACGTGCTCGCGCCGGGCGCGTTCCTGTCCCTGATCGTCCCGGTGGCCGTGTTCTTCGCCTTCCAGCGCCACTTCGTGCAGGGGGTCATGGCGGGGTCCGTGAAGTAGGCCCGGTGCCGGCCGCCCCGTGGCTCCACCCCGGACGGGGGACGCGTCGCACCGCGGCGCGGCCGCCCGACGGCACACTCGTGCCGTGACCCCTGACGCGCGAGCGGAGCGCACCCCCGACGGACGGTTCATCGTCGTGGGCGGACGACGCCGGCGGGCGAAGGACCGGCTGGACCCGCCTGCCCCTCCCACTCGACGAGAGTCGATGACGGGGTGTCGCACCCAGGAGGTCAGGGGCCCGTGACCGATGTCCGGTTCCGCCATGTGATCTCGTCTCTCTGACGTCCCTGGCCACTCCGGTCGGGGGGACGGCTGGTACGACCGCGCCCCGCCGCACGGCCGGGCAGGGCGCGTACGCCAGTCTGCGTTCGGGCCGGGGCTTCCACCACTCGTCGCCTCCGCTTGGAGCAGCTCCCACCTCGGACCGGGGGCGAGCTCGGGGCACGACGCAGCCGCGCCACATGCGGTCCGCCCCTGGTGGACACCGCCGTGGAGGGCCCCGCGCCCACGGCGGTGTTCCGGCGCGAGCGCCAGGTCGACAAGCGGCCGCACCGGCCCGTCCGCGCACAGCAGCGCATCGCATCACATCGCATCGCATGACTCGGACAGCGCGTCACCCCGTGCGGTCGGACCGGTGGGCAGCCGGTGGGCAGCCGGTGGGCGACCGCGATGTGTTCACGGTGTGGTGACATGGGGTCCGCGGTATCGGGCACACGCGATGGAATGCAGGGAAACCAGACGTATGTCATGAGCGACGCGGACGGCCGGCCGGGAACACGGGAAGGCGCCTCACCACGGCGGGCCGAGGGAAGGCACCGGCGCACCGGACGGCGAGGGGGCCGGTGGCACCGCAGGCTGCTGGCCTATCGCGACGTCGAGCTGCTGCCGTCGTCCTCCCTGAAGGGCGGCGCGGGTGAGGAGTGTCTGCTCCTGGTGCACATCCGCAAGGTGGTCGGACGGGTCACCTACCGGGCGTGCGACGAGTGCGCCGAGGGCGTGATCACCGGAGTCGTCCTGGACGAACCGTTCCGCGACTGCGGGCTGGGCACCAGGGCGCTGTCGCACCTGCGCTCCCGGCACCCCGACGTCACCTGGCGCACCACACTCGACACCCGCCTCACTCGCGATCTGCTGCGCCGGATGCGCATCCCCAGGGCGGCCGTGGCGGGGAACTGCTCCCACGGCCGGTCCGGCGTCGTCGCCCCCGCCGGTACCTGAGCGGTGGCCGTCAGGCCCGTCCCACCGAGGGCTCGCGCATGCGTTTGGCCGCGGAATGTGCGGCAACTCGCACAGGTAGTCGCACCGCACCGAGGAACAGCGCCGACGAGACCACGCAGAGACATCAGGGCAAGGGGGTTTGCCGTCATGACCGTGGCGACGCAGCAGGGCGGCGGGGGCGGTTCCAGCGGCCTCTACGACGTCCTCGAGCTCATACTGGACCGAGGACTGGTGATCGACGCCTTCGTGCGCGTCTCGGTGGTCGGCATCGAAATCCTCAAGATCGACATACGCGTCGTCGTCGCCAGCGTCGACACCTACCTGCGCTTCGCCGAGGCGTGCAACCGGCTCGACCTGGAGTCGGGACCACGCAAGCCGGCCGGGCTCATGGAACTCACGGAGAAGATCACCGAGTCCGGCGCCCGCGGCAAGACCAAGGGTGCGCTGTCCGGCGCCGCGGAGACGATCTTCGGCGCCTATCAGCAGGCCCGTGACGAGGGGCAGCGGCGTCAGGAGACCCGCTCCGCGCGCAGAAGGCGGACCGACTGAGGCCGAACGCGTGAGCCGGTGAGCGTCGGCTGTCCGAGCGGAGACGCGAGGACGACCCGTCTCCGGGCTACCAGACGGGTCTCACGTCGGATCCGAAGCCGCCACCGTGCGCCTGACGAGATACGCGCGCAAATTCCACAGCCCGCACAACGCAAGTCGTCCGGCGCAAGTCGTCCGGCCGCCGGTCTGTTCGTCTCCGCCGAGCGTCAGACTTCGGGGACGCCCAGCCTGTCCCAGCTGAACCGGCCCGGAACGCCGTCTGCGGCGCTGCCTTCGAGACCGAGCTTCTGCTGCCACGCGGTGTACGACCGCACATCGCCCGGTCCCCACACATCGGCACCGGTGCTGGACGTATAGCGGTCGCAGTCTTCGGCGACGAGCCGGGCGTGCATGCGCGCGATGACGGGCGATCTGCGTCCCGTCCGGAAGAACGACGCACCGGGGAACGGCACGAACCGGGGCCCCACAGGATTCGGTTCATGCGGCTGCCACTCGAACGACGGCCAAGAGCCGGGGTCTACATGGTCGTTCTCCGGGACGTGGGCATGGGCGTACCACCCGCCCTGCGTCTTCCACTTCTTGGCCGGGCACGTGTTGCGGGACAGGGAGGTCGGACGGCCCATGGGCCAGAAGTCCGGTACGCCCCATGAGCTGATCCACGCGTGCAGCACGTCCCAGCCCGTGCAGGGGGTGTCGACCAGCCTGACGAACACCTGGCCGTTGACGCGGCAGTGCGGGAAGAAGAGGGCCTCGACCTGGATGACGACCTCTCCCGACCGGTTCGTACGAAAACCACCGTCGTCGTCGAACACGGCTTTACTGCGGGAAGTCGCGGGGAAGAACTGGGCGAACGTCCCCGTGAAGGGATCCCAGAGGATGTGCGGAGCCTGCCCCCTGCCGCTGCCTTTGAAGAAGCTCTTGAGGTTGGCGAAGGGGACCAGGTTCAGCGGAGCCTCGGCGGTGGCGTCCTCGTCCGCCGTGATGTGCGCGATCGCCCTCGCGGGGAACCCGGGGTCACAGGGCGCATGGTCCCCGAGATCCACCTTGAGTGCTTGGGGCATCCATGCATCAGGCATCGTGCACACCTTCCCTCATCGCACCGCACACGACCGTGGGTGTCGCAGAGGTGAATCGAGACGGCGGAGCCGGCCGAACAACGGGCCGGGCAGCGGTCCTTCCCGCTTCCTACGATGCGTCGGCCGGGGGCCCGCGGCAAACGGGGAGCGTCGGCAGGCCCGGTACCGCGCTGTCCCGGTCTCGAGGCGCGCGCCTCGAGAACATCGCGGCATACGACGAGGGGTATGTCCGTGCGGCGACGGAATGGCGGGCGATACCCATGATGCCTACGGTGGTACGAGAGGCAATGTCGCACGAACGGTCGCCGATACGAGAACGAGGTCGGCGCACCGAGTGCCGACGG
This sequence comes from Streptomyces zaehneri, assembly GCF_032248645.1. Lineage (NCBI taxonomy): Bacteria > Bacillati > Actinomycetota > Actinomycetes > Kitasatosporales > Streptomycetaceae > Streptomyces > Streptomyces zaehneri. The sequence goes on along the minus strand of NZ_JASTTJ010000014.1, from coordinate 193,493 downwards.
AAGCGGGGGCCGCTCACCGGAACAGGTGGGGAAGATGCGTGCTGACAAGCTCGGTTCGGCCGCACGGCGTGCGCTGTCGAATGTCGGTGAGGCAGCCGCCCCCACTCCTTTCCAGGTGCTCATCCGGGTGACGGGGGAACCCGGTGAGGAACAGCGTCGGCAGATCGCCGATGCCGGCGCGCGGGTGGGCTTCGCGGCGGGCGATGTCCTGACCGCGACGGTCGCCCCCGGCGATCTCGGGCCCTTGACGGAAGTCGACTGTGTCGCCTACGTGGAGCTGTCCGAACCCCTCCGTCCTGAGCCGGGCACCTGGCCACAGAATCAGTGATCGTCCGTCCTCCACGGTGCGGACCGGCGATCTCGCCAGAGAGAAGACCGCTCATGCTCGACTCACGGCTGAAGTTCCTGACATCCCGGGCCGAGGAAGGCCCGGCGGAGCTGGTGGGCCTCGAGTCCACCGGCCGTTTCGCTCTCACGACCGAAGGGGAGAGGACACCCCGTGTGCGCGTACTGCTGCGCATGGCCGAGGGACACGGCACCGACGACCTGGGAGAGCTGTCCCGGCACCTGGGGCTGACGGTGCTCACCCGGGCCGGAGACGTGGTGGGCGGCGAGATCGGGATCGACCGCCTCACGGAGCTCGACGAGCTGGAAGCCGTCGGCTACGTCGAGGCGTCCCGCCCGACCCTGCCGGAGCTGGACGCCGCCGTGCCCGAGACCAAGGCCGACAAGGTGCACACCGGACCGCCAGGACTCCGCGGTGCCGGTGTGATCGTCGGTGTGGTCGACAGCGGCATCGACTGGCGCCACGGCTGCTTCCGGGACCCGACAGGGAAGACCCGCATCCTGCGCATCTGGGACCAGAACCTCACTCCGGAAGCAGGGGAGTCCTCGCCGGCGCCGTTCGGTCACGGAGTGGAATACGAACGTTCCGCGATCGACGGCGCGTTGAGCGCTCCGAACCCGATGAGCATCGTGCGTCACATGGACGACAGCGTGGGCCATGGCACCCACGTGGCGGGCATCGCCGCCGGTGACGGGTCGTCGGCCGGCAACGGCAAACCTGCGTTCACCTTTGTCGGCATAGCGCCCGAGGCGGATCTGGTCGTCGTGGCCAACCGGGTGACGACGGAGGCCATGGGCGATTCCATGAGCACGCTCGAGGCCGTCGGTTACGTCTTCAAGGTCGCCGAGACCCTCGGCCGGCCTGCGGTCGTGAACATCAGCCAAGGCGACAATCTGGGCCCGCACGACGGTTCCAGCCTGCTGGAACGCGGAATCGACAACCTGCTCGACGCCCCGGGGCGCGCACTGGTGAAGTCCGCGGGCAACGCGGCGAACGCCGGCGTACACGCGACGGGCCAGGTCGCGGAGGGCAGCAGCGACATCGTGCAGTTCCTGGTACCCGTCGACGACGACACGCCGGACACGCTGGACATCTGGTACTCGGGCGCCGACCGTCTCGCCCTGCGGATCTCCACCCCCCAGGGCACGGCGAGTACCGAAGTCGCCCCCGGCAGCACGATCGACGGGCTGGATCTCCCCGGGGGGAACAAGGCCTTCATCGACTCCGTCGTGCACCACTCCCAGAACGGCGACAACCGCATCTACATCCAGCTGAGCCCGGGAAGCCAGACCGCGATCCGCCCCGGCACCTGGAGCCTGACGCTCATCGGCCAGACCGTGGCCGACAGCGGCCGCTGGCACGCCTGGATGGAGCGGGGCCGGACCGTGCCCCAGTTCATCGGCTCCCACCGGAACGACGAGACGACCATCTCCGTACCCGGGACCAGCCGGAAGGTCGTCACGGCCGCCTCCTACATCACCAAGGGCGCGGGACAGGGAAACCTCTCCACCTTCTCCAGCCGCGGTCCCACGCGCGACGGCCGCCACGCGCCGACACTCGCCGCCCCGGGCCAGGCCATCACCTCAGCACTGGTCGGAGCGTCCGGAGCGAGCCAGTACCAGCCCATGTCCGGCACGAGCATGGCCGCACCGCATCTCACCGGAGTGTGCGCCCTCATGCTGCAGTCGAGTCCCACGCTGACCCAGGACAACCTCGTCCTGCTTCTGGCCAGTTCGGCCCGGCTGGACCCCTTCACCGGCGGGATGCCCAGCGACGACTGGGGGGCGGGGAAGGTGGACGCGGCTGCGGCTGTCGACTCCGTGACCTGACCGGTCGACACCCGCGCGGTGCGTCCTGGCCCGCGCCGTACCTCTGTCCGGACTGTTCATCGTGGTCAAGGACCGGTGGCCTGGTGCACCGTGTGTACTCGCTGCCGTCTCGGAGAACCGGGTGCCCCACGGCATGGCAGGGCGACTGTTCGCCCGGCACAGCACAGCACGGCACGGCACGGCACGGTCGGCGAGCCGGACCGACTTCGGCCGTGAGCTCGTCACGACGACGAACGCGGGCCTGCCCGCCTCGGACGGCCGGCTTCTGCCCGCTCGCCCAGGCACTTCCGCCGCGCATGTGCATGCTCTGCGGATGAGGGGGTAGACGCGGCGACATCAGCTCGAACGCAGGGCACCGGCAGGGTGGGGAGATCTCAGATGACGACGACGATCGCGCGAGCGGCCGAGGAGCAGACGACGGCGGAACTGCCTGTGGTCGCCGAACCGGGCAAGATGGCGCCCAAGGACGCCCGAAGCCTGTCGAAGCTGTTCTTCGCGAAGCTGGCGGTGCTCGAGGAGGGCACGCCCGAGCACCAGTACGCGCGCAACACCCTGATCGAGATGAACATGTCCCTGGTCCGCTTCGCGGCCGGCCGGTTCCGTAACCGGGGCGGCGCGGACGGGATGGAGGACATCGTCCAGGTCGGCGTCATCGGGCTGATCAAGGCCATCGACCGGTTCGAGATATCCCGTGAGGTGGAGTTCACCTCCTTCGCCATCCCGTACATCGTCGGTGAGATCAAGCGCTTCTTCCGGGACACCTCCTGGTCCGTGCACGTGCCGCGCCGCCTGCAGGAGGCACGCGTGCAGCTGGCGAAGGCCACCGAGGAGCTCCAGAGCCGTATGGGCCGGACCCCCACGGTCAAGGAGCTGGCGGAGCTGATGGACCTGACCGAGGAGGAGGTCATCGAGGCCCGGGTCGCGTCCAACGGCTACAACTCCGCCTCCCTGGACGCCACGATCGGCGGCGGCCCCGACGGAGAGACGGCACTGGCGGACTTCATCGGGTCCGACGACGCGGCCATGGAACTGGTGGAGGACTTCCACACGCTGGCACCCCTGCTCGCCCAGCTCGACGAGCGTGAACGCCACATCCTCCACTGGCGGTTCGTCGAGGAGCTGACCCAGGCGCAGATCGGCGAACGGCTCGGCTGCTCGCAGATGCACGTGTCGCGCCTGCTCTCCGGCACCCTGAAGCGCCTGCGCGCGGGCATGCTCACCACCCACTGAACCGACGCCCGACGCCCGTGGCCCGACGCCCGTGGCCCGACGCCCGACGCCCGACGCCCGTGGCCCGGGGCGCGGAAGCGCAGCCGGGCACCGGCATGCACGAGAGAGGACCTGTGGTGAGCGAAAGCGGTGCCGCGCTCCCGCCGATCGACGCACATCTGGAGATCCTGCTGCGGCTGGTCGACGCGCAGCCCGAGGCGGCCCTCAAGATCTGCCTGACCACGCCCGGTGGGATCGTCGCGGGGAACCTCGTCGGGTCCCGCACGTGGGCCGACCGGTGGGAGCGCGTGGTGTCGACGGCCACCGGGGCGGAGGACGCGGCCGACCACATGGCGCACCTGGCGCACACCGTCCGGTCCGCCCTGAAGGAGGCCGACGCGGAACCCGGAACAGGGGACGGGCTGCACGGGTTCATCCACCTCGTCGACGTCACGTTCCTGTCCGTGCCCGGGACCGCGACCGCTCCGCTGTGGCGTGGCCGGCTGGGCGATGTCTCCGGCTGGGCCCTGGGGGCCCCTGCCGACCGGCGGGCCTCGTGAAGACCGCCGGTGACCTGATGGCACCGCAGCACCCCGCGCACCGGGACGGCGACCGGCCGGGGCGGTTCACGCGCCTGGCCGAACACGCCTCGAACTTCACCAGCTCGCCCGCCTTCTTCGGCGTGTGCCTCGTTCTGGTCGCCGCCGCGATCACCGCGCACGCACTGAAGTTGCCCACGTCGTGGCTGTTGTTGGTGGGCGAGACGATGTCCGCCGTCTCGCTGCTGCTCCTGGCACTGCTCAAGAACTCCGAACGGCGAGCCGAGCACGCCATCCAGCGCAAGCTCGACGCCATCGCCGCCGCCCTGCTGGAGATCCAGCGGCGGGAACCGGGAGCGGCGAGCGAGGAACTCCGTCAGGCCATCAGGATGGAGAAGCAGACCTGACCGGTGTGTCGAGGGCGCGCGGCGCGACCCCGCGCGCCCTCGACACGCCCCGCCCTGGCCTCGTACACGGGCCGACGGCGGGGCGGTCCACCGGCGGATCCTCCGGTGGACCGGGCCGCCTCAGACGGGGAGGGTCACGCGTTGCCGCTCCGCCCGGGCGATGCGGGCCGAGCGTGTGCGGGTACCGAAGGCGGCCAGGGCGATCGCGCCGAGCAGCCAGGTGCCGGCGATGAAGTAGAAGACACTCTGGTAGCCGTGGCCGTTGTAGAGCGCCGCGACGATCAGCGGACCGGCGGCGTTCGACAGCCGGCCCAGGCCGTAGGAGACGCTCGTACCCAGGGAGCGGCTGCGGGTGTCGAAGAGCTCGGGGGAGTAGGCGTAGGCGAGGGCGGTGTAGCCGCGCTCGAAGAGGTTCACCAGGAAGCCGAACACGATGATGAGGACCGGGTTGAAGGTGAGCCCGTACAGCAGACCGCAGGCTGCGATCACCGTGCCGAAGGCGACCAGGCACCACTTGCGCTCGAAGCGGTCGGTGACCAGGGAGGCCAGATAGCAGCCGAGCGGTGCGCCGACCGTGGTCAGCGCCACGTAGAAGACGGACTTCTCGACGCTGAAGCCCTCCTTGGCCAGCAGGGTGGGCGCCCAGCTGGAGTAGCCGAAGAAGCCGATGGTCTGCGTCGTCCAGAGCACCGTGAGCAGCAGCGTCGGGAACAGGTACTTCTTCCGGAGGAGCAGCCGCAGGGGTGCCTTCGTCGACGGTGTCTCGTCGACCGGGGGCGCGGGCTCGGGCAGGGGTCCCTGCTCCGCCGTGACGCTCTCCTCGATCTCCCGGAGGACCGCGTCCGCCTTGGCGTGTTCTCCCCTGCTCTCCAGCCAGCGAGGCGATTCCTTGAGGTGCCGGGTGAACAGCACGAGCAGGATGCCCAGCGAGCCCCACAGGTAGACCAGCCGCCACGACCAGTCGTTGAGCGGGACGACGGCGCTGGCGATGAGGTTGGTGACGGGCGTTCCGCAGATGCCGATGACGATGGCGTACGCCTGGTACTTGCCGCGGATCGCCGACGGGTACATCTCGTTGACGTAGACGACCCCCACGACCGTCATCGCGGACAGCCCCGCCGAGGTCAGGACGCGGAACACGCCGAGGGACACGAGGTCCCAGGAGAAGACCGCCGCGAACGAGGAGACGCCGAAGAACAGCGTCGTCCACAGCAGTGCCCGTTTGCGGCCCCACCGGTCGGAGATGGACCCGGCGACGATCGCCCCGAGGAACATGCCGACGAACGAGAGCGAGGTGACGTAGGCGACCTGGTCGACGGTCAGGCCCCACAGCTTGATCAGTTTCGGCGCGGTGGTGGCGAAGCTGTTGATGTCCGCGAACTCGAAGAAGTAGGCGAAGGCGACGGCGAGCAGGGTGACCTTGTGGAACCGGGAGACCGGAAGCCTGTCCAGCCGGTTCAGCGCGTTGGAGTGTTGCATGAGCGGCCCTTGTCGAAGTGGGTGGAAATGCACTTGGAATGCAGGGGATGGAACGCAGGGGAGTTCGGGGACGTCAGACGTGCTCGCCGGGCCAGTAGAGGCCCATCGGGTTGGCGACGAGGAGCTTGTGCCGCTGCTCCGCGGTGACCGCCACCTGCGGCACGTGGTCGACGAGGAGCCCGTCGTCGGGCATGTGGCCGGTGAGGTTGGGGTGCGGCCAGTCGGTGCCCCACAGCACCCGGTCGGGGAACTCCTCGACGACGCGGCGACCGAAGGGGACGACGTCGGTGTAGGCGTGCCGTTCGCCGTCCAGGGCGGCGGGCCCCGTCACACTGAGGCGCTCGGGACAACTCACCTTCACCCAGACGTCGTTGTCGTCGACGAAGCGCAGGAACCGGGTGAACTGCGGCCCGTCCACGGGCTGGGTCACGTCCGGTCGTCCCATGTGGTCCACCACCAGCGGCACGGGCAACGACCCGAAGAAGCCCTCCAGTTCGGGAAGGTCGACACTCTCGAAGTAGAGGACGACGTGCCAGCCCAGCGGGGCGACCTTCTTGGCGATCGTGTGCAGGTCGTCCTCGGGGGAGGTGTCGACCAGACGCCGTACGAAGTTGAACCGCACTCCGCGCACGCCCGCCGCGTCGAGGTCGAACAACTCGCCCTCGCTGATGTCCGGGCGGACCGTCGCGATGCCGCGCGCCCTGCCGCCCGCGGCTCGGACGGCGTCGACCATGGCGCTGTTGTCCGCGCCGTGGCAGGTGGCCTGCACGATGACGTTGCGGGTGACGCCCAGGTGGTCGCGGAGCGCGAACAGCTCCTCCTTGCCGCCGTCGCAGGGCGTGTACTTCCGCTCCGGCGCGAAGGGGAAGCCGGCCTGCGGGCCGAAGACGTGACAGTGGGCGTCGACGGTCCCCGGCGGCAGCCGGAAGGCCGGTGCGGTCGGGTTGCGGTACCAGTCGAGCCAGCCGGGGGTCTTGGGGGAGGGAGTGCTCATGTGCCTCACCGCCCCTGGCGCTTCAGCAGCGCGTCCAGGCGCGGGTACACGGCGCGGGCGTTGTGCTCCTGGATCGCCGCGAGGTCGTCCGCGGGCAGCTCGGCCGCCTCCGCGTAGCGACGGGTGTCGTCGAAGTGGTGGCCGGTGCACGGGTCGATGTCGCGGACGGCGCCGGTCATCTCCGAGGCGAAGAGGATGTCGCGGGCCGGGGCGGCCGCCGACGGGTCGGCGAGGGAGGCGATCTCCCGGGTGCGCCATGCCCCCGGGGCCGGCGGGGCGGTCGTGTAGTGACCGTGACAGTCGATGATCATTGCGGCGTCCTTCTCAGGCTGCTGGGTGTCGTGCAGCCTGGCTCCGCCCCGCACCGGCGGACGAGAGGACCGAACACAGAACTAACCTCCCCTTAACACTGCGTCGGGTGCGCGGTCGGTGTGGTCTACATTCGGCTGGAGACGGTGGCCGGGAGTGGCCGAAAGGAGGTGGTCAGGGTGCAGATCCTGCTGGCCGAGGACGACGACGGTGTGGCCGCGGCGCTCGTGGAGGTGCTGTACGACCATGGTCATGTCACCAGGCGGGTCCGGTACGGCAGGGAGGTGCTGACCTACCACCGCAGCTCCGACCTGCTGCTTCTCGATCTGGGCCTGCCCGACACCGACGGCCTGGACGTGTTGCGCGCCCTACGCGCGGTGAGCGACATGTCGGTGGTGGTGCTCACCGCCCGCGGAGACGAGCGCTCGGTGGTGCGCGGACTGCGGCTCGGAGCCGACGACTACCTCGTCAAGCCGGTCCGACTCGCCGAGCTGCTCGCCCGGATCGACGCCGTCACCAGGCGAAACGCGGCGAAGAGTGCCTCCTGCGTACGGACGGCCCGTGCGGGTGACGTCGAGGTGGACCTCGACGCGCGCCGGGTCCGGGTCGCAGGGGCGGAGATCGAACTGACCACCAAGGAGTTCGACATCCTCGCCGTGCTGGCCGGGCGCGCGGGTACGGCGGTCAGCCGCGAGCAGCTCCTGGACGAGGTATGGGGCGACGCCCGCCACGCCGTGTCCCGCTCCCTCGACGTCCACCTCACCCAGCTGCGCGCCAAGCTGCGCCGCCCCGAGCTGCTCACCACGATCCGGGGCTTCGGCTACCGCTTCGGGGATCTCGGGAACGAGGACTGAGGGGAACCACGCGTGCGCACCCGGGTCCAGGCCGCACTCCTGCTGTTCGTCGTGATCGCGGTGGCCGCGTTCGCCGTACCGCTGCTGCTGTTCACCGCGTCCGACCGCACCCAGCAGCTGGTCCTCGCCCGCAGCGCCGACCTCGACCGCTTCGCCTCCCTCATGGACCAGGCCGCGTCGACCGGTGACGCCTCGGCCGTCGCCGCCGAGGCGCGACGCTACACACAGCTGTACGGCGAACCACTCGTCGTCACCGACACGCGCCGCAACCCCGTCGTCCAGACCGGCGGCATGCGGGCCGCCGACCCCGACGTCGCGCGGCTGCTCGATGCGGCGCTGCGCAACCAGACCGCTCATCCCACGGGGGCGCTGCGCCCCTGGTCGCGGGGGTCGAGGATGTTCGCCGAGCCCGCGGGCACCGGGACCCGGGTCTCCGGGGCCGTCGTACTGCGGGCCACGGTCGGGACCGCGGCGCAGGACATCACCCGGCGCTGGGCCGCCGTCCTCGCGGGCGCCGCTCTGGTCGCCGTCGCCTGCACGGTCCTCGCCCGGGCCGCGACGAGGTGGGTGGTCAGCCCGCTGCGCCGCCTCGACCGTGCCGTCGGCCGGCTCGCCGCCGGACTCCCGCCCGAACAGAACCGGGCCGGCGGACCGCCCGAACTGCGCCGGCTCGCGATCGGCTTCAACCGCATGGCGCGTACGGTCACGGCTGCCCTGGAGCAGCAGCGCAGGCTCGTCGCCGACACGTCCCACCAGATGCGCAACCCCATGGCGGCGCTGCGGCTCCGCGTCGACGCCCTGAACACCCACCTGCCCGCGTCGGCGAGCCGCACCTACGCCGGGGTCACCACCGAGCTCGACCGCCTGGAGACCCTCCTCGACGACATGCTCGCCCTCGCCGCCGCGGAACACCGGGCCGGGGAACTGACGGTGACCGACGGCTCGGACGCCCACTGCGACCTCACGGCGGTGGCGGCCGCCCAGCACCGCCTGTGGGAGCCGGTCGCCCGCCGCGCCGGAGCCCGCCTCACGCTCCGGGCCGCTCCGGCCCGGGTCACCGCCGCCTGTACGGACCGCGAACTCGCCCAGATCACCGACATCCTCGTGGACAACGCCATCAAGTACGGGGGCCGGGGTGCCGAGATCTCGCTGCGCTGCACCACCGAGGGTCCGCTCGCGGTCCTCACGGTGACCGACGACGGACCCGGCCTGGGCACGGAGGAGCTCGCGCTGGCCACCACGCGGTTCTGGCGTTCGGGCCGGCAGCGACACGACGGCACCGCGGGTACGGGACTGGGTCTGGCCATCGCCGAACAGCTGCTGGCGGGGCGGGGCGGCCGACTGGAGCTGGAGCCCGCGCGGCCGCGGGGGCTGCGGGCCAGGGCGGTCGTACCGCGCGCGCCGGGTGACGGAGGTGCGCCGTGACCCGTCCCGTCGACCGCCGCGCCCTTCTCCACGCCGCCCTCGGCACGGCCGCCGTAGCGGTCCTCGGCGGCGCGCTCACGGCCGACGCCTCCCGGCAGTTGCCCGGCCCTAGCGGTGTCCTGCGCGTCGCGACCGGAGAGCCCACAGCGTTCTACGCGGCTTTCGGCCGCCTCCTGGCCACCGAGCTCGAAGCGGCGTATCCCCGTCTGGCCTGCCGCGTCCGTACCACCGCGGGCAGCGTCACCAACATCGAACTGCTCCGCGACCACCGCGCCGACGTCGCACTCGTCCTCACCGACACCGCGCTGGCGGCCCAGGGCACCGACCTCTTCCCGCACCCCGTGCCCCTGCGCGCGCTCGGCAGGGTGTACGAGACCTACCTCCAGTTCGTCGTCCGCGCCGACTCGGCCGTACGCGCGGTGTCCGACCTGGCGGGACACACCGTCTCGCTCGGCGCCACCGGATCGGGCGCGGCCGTGCTCGGCGAACGGATCCTGCACGCCGCGGGGCTTTCCCCCGGCACCGACACGCCCGTACGTCATCTCCCGCTGGCCGACGCGGCCGACGCGGTGCGGACGGGCTCGGTCGACGCGCTGCTCGTCGCGGGCGGCGTGCCGTTGCCCACCCTGTCCGACCTCGACGACCGCGTCGGCCTGCGGTTCCTGCCGCTGGCCGGACTGCTGCCCCGGCTGGGCGGCCGCGACGGCCTCGCCGGGTCGGGCCTGGAGGAGGTGTCCTTGCCGCAGGGCGCCTACCGGTCGGCGGGCGGGGTCGGCACCATCGGAGTGTCCAACCTGCTGGTGTGCCGCCCCGATCTTCCCCGCGGCGTCGCCGACGCGCTGACCCGCCTGCTGGCCCTGCGGGCGAGCGCCCTCGTGCCCGGCAACGCCGTCGGTACCCAGTTCCTCGACGTCGGCAGCCTGATCGGTACGGGCGGCATCGCACTGCACCCCGGCGCGGTCGCGGCGTACCGCTCGCTGCACGGCTGAGCCACCTCGCACGCCGCCCGTGACGGCCGCCCGACGTGCCTGAAGTCAGCGGGCGTCGAGCAGGCCGGCGAGCAGTTGGAGCCGCTCGGCGTCGGGGCCGCCCTCGACGGCGGTGTACACGATCAGCACCGGGCCGGGAGTGCCCGGCAGCGGGTAGGCGTCCCAGTCCAGGTTCAGCTCTCCGACCAGGGGGTGGTTCACGCGCATCCGGCCGCGCGTCGTCTCCCCCACGTCGTGGCGGGCCCACAGCGTCGCGAACTCGTCGCTGCGCACGGCGAGTTCGCCGACCAGCTCCGCGGCGCGCGGATGCCCCGGATCGGCGGCGACCTGGGCGCGCAGCATCGCGGTCAGCTCGGCGACGGTGTCGGCCCGCTCCGGGCAGGTCTGGTCGGCTTCCGGGTGCAGCAGGAGCGACAGCAGGTTCCGCTCCGTCACCGGGAGCCGGGTGAACTCGCCCAGCAACGCGCCGGCCAGCGGGCTCCAGGCCAGTACGTCCAGGTAGCGGCCCACGACCAGTGCGGGCGAGGGCATCGTACGCAGCAACCGCCGTGTGGTGTCCGGTACCTGCTCCGGTTCGTACCGGCGCGGGGCGCGGGCCGGGGTGCGCGCGGCGGCGGCGAGACTGTGCAGGTGCCGGCACTCCTCGGCGGAGAAGTTCAGGGCGCGCGCGAGGGCGTCCAGGACCTGTTCGGAGGGCCGCACGTCGCGTCCCTGCTCCATCCGCTGGTAGTAGTCCGAGCTAACCCCCGCCAGCAGGGCCAGTTCCTCCCGCCGCAGTCCGGCGACACGTCGCCTCGGGCCGGGTTCGAGGCCCACGTCCTCCGGCCGCAGCCGGGTCCGGCGGGTCCGCAGGAACGCGGCGAGTTCACGGCGGGGCTCGTCGGTCGGGGTGAGGGGGTCGTCGGTCACGGCGCCAGTATGCCTCGGGCACGGCCGGCCAGGGTGGGTCTGCCGGTCCCAGGAAAGGGCGAACGACCGTGATGGCGCGAGCGGGGAGCAGTATCGGTTCCACACCGCACGACCACGGAAGGAACAGCGACATGAAGGCCGCTCAGATCACGGGATACGGCGCACCGGACGTCCTGCGCGTCAACGATGTCGACCGCCCCGTCCCCGGCGCCGGCGAGGTCCTGGTGTCGGTCGAGGCGTCCAGCGTGAACGGACACGACGTGATCGTCCGAGCCGGGGAGTTGAAGATGGTGTCGGGGCGCCGCTTCCCGATCGGCGCGGGGCTGGACTTCGCGGGCGTCGTCGTCGAGACCGGCGCCGGTGCCGGGAGCCACCGGGCCGGGGACCGGGTGTGGGGCACGGTGCATCCCCGGCAGCGGCACACCACCGCGGGGGCGGCCGAGTACGTCGTGGTCCCCGCCGACCGGATCGCGCCCGCCCCCGCGGGCCTCTCGTCGGTCGACGCGGCCTCCCTCGTCGTGGCGGGTGTCACGGCGCTGATCGCACTGCGCGACAGCGTGCGCCTCGCGGCGGGTGAACGGGTCCTCGTACGAGGCGCGGCGGGCGGTGTCGGCACGGCCGCCGTGCAACTGGCTCACGCGATGGGCGGCCACGTCACCGCGCTGGCCCGCGACCGCCACGCCCGACTGCTCACCGGCCTCGGGGCCGACGAGGTCCTCGACTACGGTTCCACCACCTCGGACCGGATCGGACCGTTCGACGTCATCGTCGACACCGTCGGCTCGGAACTGCACTGCTACCGAGGCCGGTTGGCCAAGGGCGGCCGGATGGTCACCGTCGGACTGTCGGCCGGCGCCCTGGCCGCGATCGCCGCGTCCAGCGTGCACGGCTCGCGCCGCATCCGCACCTTCAGCGCCAATCCCGACAGCGCCGTGCTGAGCGAGCTGACCGACCATGTCACCTCGGGTGCGCTGCGCCCGGTGGTCGACGGCGTGTACCCGCTCGCGGACATCGCCGCGGCGCACACGGCATTCGAACGCGGCGGATCCGTGGGCAAGCACGTGATCGCGGTGTCCGCCTAGCCAGGGCGCTTCTCTTGGATCAGCCCGGGTCCTCGGTCCCCGCGAGTGCCCCCGAGCGCCTGGTTCCGTCCGGGACGGACCGACGCACGGCCGGCGCTGCTCGTCGAGGGACGGTCACCGGCCGGTCACCGGCACGGTCACCGCGGTGGCGGCATCCTGCCGATCAGCGCACCAGCAGGTCGATCACGCCCGTCAGGTCCTCCTCGCCGCTGCCCTCGCCCAGGCGGCGGCGCATCAGGTCGAAGTAGGGGCTGAGCAGTTCCGGGCTGACGCCCTGCTGCTCGGCGGTGCTCAGCAGGGTCGGCGTGCCGGCCACCTGCATGGCGAGCGGGGAGGCGACACCGTTGGTGTAGTCGCCGCTGCGCAGACGGTCGGCGGTCTGGTGAACCGCCGGAGCCATCGCGACGAGCCAGTCGGCGAGCAGCGTGGCGAGCGACGCCGGATCGACGTCCTCCTTGCGGATCAGGGCGAAGGCGTGCGCGGACCCGGCGAACATCCCGTACATGGCGCTGAGCAGAGCCACGTCGTGCAGGGCCGCGAAGCCCGCGTCCTCGCCGACGTAGGTGGTGCCGGCCGGGACGCCCAAGGTCTCCTGGTGCCGCTCGAACAGCTCCCGCGAGCCGCTGTAGAAGACGTAGCCTCCGGCTCCCTCGACACCGATCATCGGTGGGACGGCCATGATCCCGCCGTCCAGGTAACGGGCGCCCCGCTCGCGGGCCCACTCGGCGCGGGCGCGGGCCTGGGCAGGGGTGCTGGTGGTCAGGTTGACCAGGTCCCTGTCGGCCAGGTCTGCGCCGGCCAGCACCTCGTCGACCGAGGCGTCGTCCAGCAGACAGACGACGACCAGGGTGCTCGCCGCGACCGCCTCGGCGGCGCTGTCCGCGACCCTCGCACCCTCGGCGGCGAGCGCCGCGGAGCGGTGCGGGCTGCGGTTCCAGACGGTGAGCGGGTGACCGGCGGCGAGCCAGGTGCGGGCCAGCGCGGCACCCATCGCGCCCAGACCCAGGAGCGTGACGGCGGTCTTCTCAACAGTGTTCTGTGTCATGCCGATCAGGCTGGTCGCAGGCCCTGGCATGATCAAGTACGCACTCGGGAGTGGGTGGTTACCCTGGGGTGAGCGAGCACGTCAGAAGGGTGGGGCATGACGACGCTGAACCGGCCGGGCGCACCGGACGGACACGCCTGCGGGATCGACACCGCGATGGAGGTGATCGGCGGCAAGTGGAAGGTGCTGCTCCTCTGGGCGCTCCACGAGCACCCCTGCCGACGCTTCGGCGAGCTGCGCCGACTGCTTCCGGGGATCACCGAGAAGGTGCTGGCCTCCCACCTGCGCGAGATGGAAGCGGACGGTGTCGTGCACCGGGTCTCCTACGACGAGGTGCCGCCCCGCGTCGAGTACTCGCTGACCGAGGACGGCACGCGCCTCAACGACGCACTCCAGCCGCTGGCCGCCTGGGGAAGGGAGCGGCCGACCGTCCGGCGGCCGGGATGAGCGGCCCGGCGTCGGCGTCCGCCACCTGACGACCTGACGAACCTGGGGATGCCTGGGGGTGAGGCCGGAGAACCGCCCGGCCTCTTCGACTTCGGTTGCCCAGGTCGCGGCATGTCCCGACGGAACGTTTCCGGGACGGGCCGCTCTCGTGCCACGCCGGCCGCAGCGGCCGCGCCGTCGGGCCTCAGGCGGAGTGGCGGTGGTGGATCGGTCTGTCCGAGCCGGTCAACGGCAGGCCCGTCCCGCCCCGGCGGGCGGCGACGATCTCCGCCGTGATGGACAGGGCGGTCTCCTCCGGCGTGCGCCCACCGAGGTCCAGGCCGATGGGCGACCTCAGCCGCGCCAACTCGTGCTCCTGGAGGCCGATGTCGCGCAGCCGCCGGTCCCGGTCGGCGTGGGTGCGGTGGGAACCCATCGCGCCCACGAACGACAACGGCAACCGCAGCGCGACCTCCAGCAGCGGAACGTCGAACTTGGCGTCGTGGGTGAGCACGCACACCACGGTGCGCCCGTCCGTCCGGGTGCCCCGCAGATAGCGGTGCGGCCAGTCCACGACGACCTCGTCGGCCTCGGGGAAACGCTCCGGGGTGGTGAAGACGGGCCGGGCGTCGCACACCGTGACGTGATAGCCGAGGAACTTGCCGGCCCGGACCAGGGCCGCCGCGAAGTCGACGGCACCGAACACGATCATCCGGGGCGGCGGCACGCTCGTCTCGACGAGCAGGGTGAGCCCGCCGGGGCAGTGCGATCCGTCCTGCGACAGCTCGACCGTGGTGGTACGGCCCGTGTCGAGCGCGGCCAGGGCCTGTGCCGTGGCCGCGCGGTCCAGGTCCTCGTGCCCGCCGAGCCCGCCCTCGCGGGAGCCGTCGGCGTGCACGAGCAGCGCGGCGCCGAGAAGCGACCCGGGACCGCGCACGACCCTGACGAGCGCGACGGGTTCGCCGCGTGCCGAAGTGTCCAGGGCGCAGCGCAGCAGCGCACCGACCGGACCGTCCGCCGTGACCGGGGTGACCAGGACGTCGAGGACCCCGCCGCACGTGAGTCCCACGGCGAAGGCGTCCTCGTCGCTGTAGCCGAAGCGTTCGACCACGCTGTCGCCGGTCTCCAGCGCCCGGGCGCACAGATCGTAGACCGACGCCTCCACGCAGCCGCCCGACACCGACCCGATGACGGTGCCCTCCCCGTCGACGGCGAGGGCGGCGCCCGGACCGCGTGGCGCGCTGCCGCCGACGGAGACGACGGTCGCGACGGCTGCCCTGCGGCCCTCGGCGAGCCAGTCGCCCAGTTGCGGCGCGAGGTCAAGCATCGCGGCCGCCGCTCAGGACCCGGTCGGGGCGGATGGGCAGGCTGCGGTGGCGTACGCCGGTCGCGTGCCACACGGCGTTGGCGACGGCGGCGGCCGCGCCGACGATGCCGATCTCCCCGATGCCCTTGATGCCGACCGGGTCGTCGGGGTCGTCGTCCGCCACCCAGTGCGCCTCGACCCGCGAGACGTCGGCGTGCGTCGCCACGTGGTAGCCCGCGAGATCCGCTCCGACGGGACCGCCGGAGGCCGCGTCGCGTGCGGCTTCCTCGTGCAGGGCCATGGAGATGCCCCAGATCATGCCGCCGGTGAACTGGCCACGCGCGGTGAGGGGGTTGACGATGCGGCCCGCCGCGAACACGCCGAGCATGTGCCGCACCCGGACCTCGCCCGTGGCGGTGTCGACGCCGACCTCGGCGAACTGCGCGCCGAACGAGTGCCGTTCCTTCTGCGCGAGGGCCGCGATCGCCGCGGAGGTGTCGGAGCGCACGGTGATGCCCTCGGCCGGGATCGCCGCGCCCGGCACGAGCCGGTCGCGCAGTTCGCCGGCGGCGGCCATGACGGCCCATGACCAGGACCGGGTGCCCATGGAACCGCCCGCGATCATCGCGAACCCGAACGCACTGTCGCCGAGGCGTACTTGTACGCGGTCCGGCGGGACGTCCAGCGCGTCGGCGGCGACCAGGGTGAGGGCGGTCCGCGCGCCGGTGCCGATGTCCGCCGCCGCGATCCGTACGGTGAAGCGGCCGTCCGCCTCGGCGGTGATCGAGGCCGTGGACGGGGCGGCGCCGGCGCCGAAGGAAGCCGCCGCGGTCCCGGTGCCGAGCAGCCAGCGCCCCTCGCGCCGCACCCCGGGACGCGGGTCGCGCCGGTCCCAGCCGAAGCGGCGGGCGCCTTCCTCGAAGCAGGCGCGCAGATTACGGCCGGCGAAGGGGAGACCGGAGACCGGGCCCCGGTCCGGTTCGTTGCGCAGACGCAGCTCGATCGGGTCGATGCCGCACCGGTGCGCGAGTTCGTCGAGCGCGGCCTCCAGGGCGAAGGACCCCGGCGCCTCGCCCGGGGCGCGCATCCAGGTGGGGCTCGGCACGTCGAGCGGTACGACCCGGTTCTCCGTGTGGTGCGCGTCGGCGTCGTACATCACCCGGGCCACGCCGGCGCTCGGCTCGACGAACTCGTGCACGGTGGAGGTGCGGCTGAGCGAGCGGTGGTCCAGGGCGCGCAGCCGCCCGTCGGTGTCCGCCCCGAGCCTGACCCGCTGGATCGTGGGGCTGCGGTGGCCGGCCAGCGTGAACATCTGACGCCGGGTCAGGACGACGCGTACCGGGCGCCCGATCATCCTGGACGCCATCACGGCGGCGACCTGGTGGGCGCGCACGCCCTTGCTGCCGAAGCCACCGCCGACGTGTTCCGAACGGACCCGCACCGACGCGGGATCGAGCGCGAAGAGGTTAGCCAGTTCCGCGACCACCCAGGTGGCACCTTGGTTGGAGTCCACCACCTCGAGCCGGTCGGCCTCCCAGCGGGCGGTGGCCGCGTGGGGCTCCATGGGGTGATGGTGTTCTTCCGGCGTGGTGTACGTGGCGTCCACGACGACGGCGGACGCGGCGAGTTCGGCCTCCAGGTCGCCCTTGTCCGTCACGGCGGGCATATGGCCGTCGGACGGGTGGGCGTCGGGGTGGTCGCCGGTGAACCCGACGTCGTGCGGGGTCTGTTCGTAGTGGACGACAAGGGCCTCGGCGGCCTCGCGCGCCTGCTCCGACGTCTCGGCGACCACCAGTGCCACCGGCCAGCCCAGGTGGGGAACCCGGTCGCTCTGGAAGACCGCGCAGGTCGGGTCCGGGACGGTGCCCAGCAGGCCGACGTAGTCGGTCTTCAGCGGCGAGGCGTTGCGATGGTCCAGTACGGCGAGGACGCCGGGCATCGCCAGGACGGCGCCCGCCTCGACGTCCCGGATCCGGCCACGGGCCACGGTGGACAACACCAGCCAGCCGTAGGCGAGTTCGTCGAAGGGGATCTCGCCCGCGTACCGGGCCGCACCGGTGACCTTGTCCCGTCCCTCCACACGGACGTGACCGGTGCCCACGGCGCTGACGCGGGCGAGGGGCGCCTCGGTCGCCGTCATCGGGCGGCCTCCTCGGCGAGTTCGCCCAGCACGGCCACGGTCAGGTTGCGCATCAGGGTCACCTTGAATCCGTTGTGCGACAGGGGCCGGGCCGCCGCCAGTTCGGCGTCCGCGGCGGCCGCGAACGACTCGGCGTCGGCGGGTGCCCCGGTCAGGATCCGCTCGGCGGCGCGGGCCCGCCAGGGCCGGGAGGCGACCGCGCCGAACGCCAGACGCACCTCGCTCACGACACCGTCGCGGACGTCGAGCGCGGCGGCGACCGAGCCGACGGCGAACGCGTAGGACGCGCGCTCGCGCACCTTCCGGTAGCGGGAACGGGCGGCGACCGGAACCGGCGGCAGGGTGACGCCGGTGATCAGCGCGCCCGGCGGCAGGGCCGTCTCGCGGTGCGGGGTGTCGGAGACCGGGAGATAGAACCAGCCGAGCGGCAGCTCGCCCGGTCCCTGGGCGGTCTCGTAGTGCACCATGCCGTCGAGGGCGGCCAGCGCGACGGCCATGTCCGACGGGTGCACGGCCACGCAGTGCGCGGAAGCGCCGAGGACGGCGTGGTTGCGGTTCTCGCCCCTGACGGCCGGACAGCCGCTGCCGGGATCCCGCTTGTTGCAGGCTCCGGTGGTGTCGGCGAAGTAGGCACAGCGGGTGCGCTGGAGCAGATTGCCGCCGACGGTGGCCATGTTGCGCAGCTGGCCGGAGGCGCCGGCGAGTACCGCCTGTGCCAGCACGGGGTAGCGGGTGCGGACCAGGGGATGGGCGGCGAGGTCGCTGTTGGTGACGGTCGCGCCGATCCGCAGACCGCCGGCCGGGGTCGGCTCGACGCGGTCCAGCGGCAGGCCGCGTACGTCGACCAGTCGTCCCGGACGCTCGACGCCGGTCTTCATCAGGTCGACCAGATTGGTGCCGCCGGCGAGGTAGCGCGCCTCCGGATCGGAGTCGAGCAGCGCGACGGCGCCCGCCACGTCGGCGGCCTTCCGATAGCCGAACTCCCTCATGCGGCAGGCTCCTTCGATTCCGGTCGGGCATCGGTGCGCGCCGCGGGCCCGGATTCCGCGGCCCTGGTGACGGCCTCGACGACGGAGGGGTAGGCGGCGCAGCGGCAGAGGTTGCCGCTCATGCGCTCACGGATCTCGTCCGAGGTCAGGGGCGGTGGTCCGGCCGCGGGCCGGACGTCGGCCGAGGCGGCGCTCGGCCATCCGGCAGCGTGTTCCGCGAGCACACCGATCGCCGAACAGATCTGGCCCGGCGTGCAGTAGCCGCACTGGTAGCCGTCGAGATCGAGGAAGGCCTGCTGTACCGGGTGCAGCCGGTCGCCGTCAGCCACGCCCTCGATGGTGGTGACCTCACGCTCCTCGGCCGCGACCGCGAGCTGGAGGCAGGACACGGTCCTGCGGCCGTCGACCAGAACGGTGCAGGCCCCGCACTGCCCCTGGTCGCAGCCCTTCTTGGTGCCGGTGAGGTCGAGTCGCTCGCGGAGTGCGTCGAGCAGGGTGGTGCGGTGGTCGACGGGCAGCGTGTGCCGCTCGCCGTTGATGTGCAGGGTGATGACGCTGGACGTCGGTAAGGCCATGAGAGCTTCTTTCACGCTTTTGGAACCTGAGGCGGCGGCCGCCGGTGCCTGGTGACTGCCGAGGTACGTCGTTCGTGGGGGCGGGGGCGGGTGCCCGGGACGGCGCTGACGGTGGCCGCGGACTCCCGCGCGGACCGGGCCGGGGCTATGGTTGAACCCAACCGGACAATCGTCCGCTACCGGCAAACGTAACGGACAGTTGTCCGCTTAGCAAGGGTGGGGTTCGGCCGCGCACCCCCGAGGAGAGTCGAGTGCAGCACAAGAAGGACGCGCCCCTGCGCTCGGACGCACAACGAAACCGTGAGCGCATCCTCGAGGTGGCGCTGGCCGAGCTGACGCTGTGCCCCGACGCCCCGCTCAGCGCGATCGCCAAGAAGGCCGGCGTCGGACAGGGCACCTTCTACCGCAACTTCCCCCACCGCGAGGCCCTCGTCCTCGAGATCTACCGTCACGAGATACGCCAGGTCGCCGACAGCGCGGCCGCGCTGCTCGAACAGCTGCCGCCGGAGCAGGCCCTGCGCGCCTGGATGGACCGACTGGCCGAGTTCGCCATGACCAAGGCCGGCCTCGCCGACGCGATCCGCCTCGCCACCAGCAAGCCGGGCGGCCCCGAGAAGCCGACGCACACCCCCGTCACCGACGCGGCCGAACTCCTTCTGCGCGCCAACGACGCGGTGGGCGCCATCCGGCCGGGCATGACCCCCGACGACCTGGTCCTCGCCATCGGCGGCCTGTGGCAGCTGTCGCCCACGGACGACTGGCGCCCGCGCGCCGCCCGGCTCCTCGACCTCGTCATGGACGGGCTGCGCGCCGGGGCGCCCGGGGCCGGCGGCCAGGCTCACCCGTCCTGACCCGGGCGCCGGCCGGTGACCGGCCCGTCCGGTCGAGTCCGGCACGACGTGCCGTCCGCTCCGCGCGACCGGGCGGCCTGCTGATTCCGCTCGCGTCCGGCGGGATCCGAGCCGTCCCGGGGCAGTCGGCCCGGCCTCGGTCACGAACTGGCCTCCTGCGGGATGCCGGTGGGGGAACGGATCGTCCGGTAGCGGGTTCCCCGCCCTGAACCACCGTCCTGACCAGGCAAGATGAGGGAATTAGGTGATGTTGTCAAGACTCGGGGAAGAAGATGCGACAGCCGATAGGAGGTTGTCGTGGAGGGTGGAGATCTGGAACTGGGCGAGTTGCTGGCCGCTGCGGAAGCGGCGCCGCCCGGAGAGTCCGTCGATGTCGTAGCGCACGATCTGCAGAAGCGGTTCGGTGCGGAGCGTGTGTCGTTCCTGTTCGTCGACCTCATCGGTCAGCGACTGGTACGGCTCGTCGCGGCCGGCGGTGAGGTCCCGGACGATGCCGAGCCGATCGACCTGTACGGCAGCGTGTACGACAGCGTTCTGCGGAGCCAGCGTCAGCATGTGGAGCCGGACGGCCAGGGCGGACGGCGCGTCATCACGCCGGTCACCAACCGCGGCGACTGCATCGGCGTCCTGGAGGTCACCCTCCAGTCCGCCGACGACACGGTGCTGCGGCAGGTCCGCGACGCGGCACACGCGCTGGCCTACATCATCGTCACGGACCGCCGGTTCACCGATCTCTACCACCTGGGCCGGCGCACCACCGAGACCAGCCTTGCCGCGGAGATCCAGCACCAGCTGCTTCCCTCGGCGCCCTGCTGCGAGGCGGAAGAGTTCACCCTCGCCGCCGGGCTGGTCCCGGCCGACGACATCGGTGGCGACACCTACGACTACACCCTGGACCGCGACACCCTGCACCTGTCCATCACCGACGCCATGGGCCACGACACGAACTCGGCCCTGCTGGCCACCCTGCTGGTCGGCGCGCTGCGCCGGGCCCGCCGCAGCGGCTGCGACGCCCTCAACCAGGCCCGCCACGCCCACCAGGCCCTGCTCGGCCACGGCCGTGGCCTGGCCACCGGGCAGCTGCTGTGCGTCGACCTCGACACAGGTCTGTGCGAGCTGGTCAACGCCGGCCACCCCCGGCCGCTGCGGCTGCGCGACGGGATCGTCGAAGAGGTCAGGCTGGCCGTCAACCTGCCCTTCGGAGTGGTGGCGCCCACCGCCTACCGCGTACAGGAACTGCAACTGCGGCCCGGAGACCGGCTGGTCCTGCTGACCGACGGGATGCAGGACCGCGATGCAGCGGCCGTCGACCTGGCTTCGGTCATCCACGACACCCGCGCGCTGCACCCACGTGAAGCCGTCCGAAGCCTGACGGCCGCGGTGCTCGACGCCTGTCGCGGCAACCTCAGGGACGACGCCACGGTCCTGATACTGGACTGGCACGGCGATCGCCGCCGACCGGACGGGTCCAGACCCGCCCCGCAGCGAAGAGCCGCAGCAACCCGAGTGAGGTGACGGGCACGGCGGCTCTCCCGGTCGCCACGGGCTGCGCCGCGCAGGCTGCCAGGGTTCGAGCAGAGGCGCCGTCCGGTCACGACGGCCGGGACAGGCGCCGGGCGGCGGCCCGGGGTTCACCGGTCGACCGGACGCCGCCGTACCCGGCTGTTCCCGGTGCGCCCGGGCCGAGTCCGGATCTGTCCCACCAGCACGCGGCCTGACCGACCGGACCGGGAGCGGCACACAACGCGCCCACCCCGCAAGGTCGTTGGCCACGCCGAGTCGGCTGCATGCATCGCGCCTCCGAGCGGGTCCTCCCCGCTGGTCCCGGCAGCTGACACCGCGGCGGCCCCGAGGCGATGGGGCGGGATGAGTGCGAGGTCCGCCACCGGAGAGTGCGGGTCATGTCCGGGTGGGCGCCCGCAGGGCGAGCAGGGCGACGTCGTCGTCGTTGGCGGCCGGGCGGACCCGGCGCAGCAACTGGTCGGTGAAGGAGTCCAGCGGGCGGTGGGCGAGGGCGGCGGCGTGCCGGCGCAGTCGTTGCAGGCCCTCGTCGAGGGTGTGGCCGGGTTCCTCGATCAGGCCGTCGGTGTACAGCAGCAGGGTGGATCCCGGCGGCAGCAGGGCGGTGCCGTCGCTGCGGGGCTCGCCGGCTCCGGTGCCGAGGAGGATGCCGTGGCCGCCGGTCAGGTAGTCGGCCAGGCCGTCATGGCTGATCAGCAGGGGCGGAGGGTGGCCGGCGTTGCTCCAGGACAGCTTCCACCAGCCTTCGTCGGCCTCTTCTACGCGGGCGAGGATCATGGTGGCCATGGTGACGTCGGTGACGTGCATGACCGCCTCGTCGAGGCGTTCGACGATCCGGCTGGGGGGCTCCGGCAGGGCCCAGGCGTAGGCGCGGAGCATGTTGCGCACCTGTGCCATGCCGGCCGCGGCCTCCAGGTCGTGTCCGACGACATCGCCGACGGCCAGCGCGGTGGCGCCGTCGGACAGCGAGAAGGCGTCGTACCAGTCGCCCCCCACCTGCGAGGCGTCGGGCGCGGGCAGATAGCGGACCGCCATCTGCAACCCGGACACACGCGGCATCTGGGGCAGCAGATGGTTCTGCATGGTCTCGGCGACCTTGCGCTGGCGCTGGTAGAGGCGCGCGTTGTCCAGAGCGAGGCCGGCGCGGCGGGCGATGTCCTCGATCAGGGGAAGATCGGCCGTCTTGAAGTCCCCCGCCTGCCGGGCACGGCCCAGGGTCAGGGCACCGAGTACGGCGCGGGTGCTGCGGATGGGTGCGATGGCCGCGGAGTGCACTCCGGTGGCGTCGAACAGGCGGCGCTGTTCGACCGCGATGCCGGAATCCGGCGGCCCCTGGTACGTCTGCGGGCCGGCCAGCGTCGAGGCGACTCCGCGCAGAGCCCTGGACAAGGGCATCGGGGATTCCTCGGGGACCGGCGGCATCGGTCCCTGGAGTTCTTCGTGCCGCACCAGGACATCGTCGCCCGCTTCGACGACGACACTGCGCCACACCTCGTCACGTTCGGTGATCAGGTCGATGATGGCCCAGTCCGCAAGCCGGGGCACCACCAGAGTCGCCAGCCGCCGCAGCGCCTCGTCGACATCGAGGGTGGAGGTCAGTTGGGTGGTGGTCGCGGCCAGTAGCGCGAGCCGTTCGAGTTCCGGCAGCAGGGTGGCCGCCGGCTCCGGCCGCGCGTCGGTCTCCTGCGGTTGCCGGCCGTGGAAGAGGACGAGCGTGCCCCGTTCGCACCCACCGAGATCGAACGGGGTTATCAGCCACGAGATGGGCCGTACGGTGCCGTCCCCGTGGGCGAAGTAGTCCTCTTCGGTCTGGGCGGTGGACCCGGCGTGGAAAGCCTGCCGCATACGGCACTGAGTCCGCGGCAAGGGCTGGCCATGGGCGTCCCGGTGCAGCAGGTCGTGCGCGTCGTGGCCGAGGAGATCCGCGGCCGGCCGGTCCAGGAGCCGTTCGGCGCGGGAGTTGACGGCGATGATGCGGCCCTCCTCGTCGACGACGTACGCCCCGGCCCCGATGGCTTCCAGCACCTCGGTGAACGCGGCGGCAGGCGCCGGCAGGAGCCGTCTCGCGGGGCTCTGCGTGTGCTCCGGTCCTGCCATCCCCTGATCTCCTCAGCTGGCGGGCAGCACGCCCGCTCGACGTGTCCGCTTGTTCCGACTGCCCCGAACCGATGAATCCCCACCCTCCGGGTGAGTGCCGGCATAGGTGCACAATGAGGGGGTATCCGCGCGGCGGTGCCGGCTGCGTCCGGCCGGCGATGGCGATCGGGCTTCGATATCGGGAGGGGCAGGTCATGGAACCCATGAGGGCGACGGCTACGGACACGCAGGCGCGCGGGTTGCCGGAGGTCGCCGATCCTTCTCGCGTCGCGCCGAGGGACGCCCGCGAGCTGTCCCGGCTGTTCTTCGACCGGCTTGCGGTGCTGGAGGAAGGCACGCCACAGCACCAGTATGCGCGCAACACGCTGATCGAGATGAACATGTCCCTCGTCCGCTTCGCGGCCGGCCGGTTCCGCAGCCGGGGGCCGGAGGAGATGGAGGACATCGTCCAGGTCGGCATGATCGGCCTGATCAAGGCGATCGACCGCTTCGACCTCTCCCGGGAGGCGGAGTTCACCTCCTTCGCCATCCCTTACATCGTGGGTGAGATCAAGCGGTTCTTCCGCGACACCACCTGGGCCGTGCACGTGCCTCGCCGGCTCCAGGAAGCCCGCGTCCAGCTCGCGCGCGCCACGGAGGAGCTGCGCAGCCGGCTGGGCCGCACCCCGACGGTGAAGGAGCTGTCGCAGCTGATGAGCCTTTCCGAGGAAGAGGTGTGTGAGGCCCGCCTCGCCGCGAACGGTTACACCTCCTCATCCCTGGACGCCGCCATCAGCGGCAGCGAGGACGGCGAGGCGGCGCTGCAGGACTTCATCGGCGCCGAGGACCGGTCCCTGGAGCTGGTGGAGGACTTCCACGCGCTGGCCCCGCTGCTCGCCGAGCTCGGCGAGCGGGACCGGCAGATCATCCACATGCGGTTCGTGGAGGAACTCACCCAGGCCCAGATCGGGGAACACCTGGGCGTCTCGCAGATGCATGTCTCCCGACTGCTGTCGCGTACCCTCGCCCGGCTGCGTGAAGGCATGCTCACCCCTCGCTGAGGGGCGCCGTGAGCGAGGCGGGCACACAGCCCGCCTCGACCTCGGCCTGCGACTGCTCAAGCGGCCATGCCCTGGCCGACGGGCGGGCGCAGGCGGAGCAGGGCGACGATCTGTTTGCCGGTTTCCAGGGCGATGGTGTGCAGCTGGTCGCACAGCCGGGTGACCAGATACAGGCCGTGACCGCCGACGCGGCGGGCGTCGTGCGCGCGCAGTTCGAGCGGGCGCGGGGAGCTGTCACGCACGGTGATGCGCAGGAGGGCGGCATCGGGCGTCACCTCCAGCGCCAGGTCGCCCGGACCGGGTGCGTGGCGCAGCGCGTTGGCGACCAGCTCACTCACGACGAGCTGGGCGTCCTGGCTCGGCCGGTGGTCGGGGTGGTGGCCGGCGTCGGCCAGCAGGGTGCGTACGGCTGCTCGGGCTTCGGCGATCGATACGTCTTCCGTGTCCCAGGCGGCGCTGTACCGAAGGGGCGCCGCGGGTTCCTGTTCATCCGATGCCCGGTTCTCAAGCGCGGTGACCATAGAACTCTTTCCGTGGGTCGTTCCTCGTCGTTGGTCACAGGTTGTCGTTGTCGCATGAATCCGCCTACCCGCTGTCGCCTCGCTCATGGGACATTTCCCGCCCTTGGTGACGAGTGCGGGGGACGGGGCTGACGCCGAAGCCGGTCCCGGCGCTCGCCACCCTGCCCGCGCCCCGTACGTTCTCGGCTCAGCCCGAGGTGACGGGGCGGCGACGCACCAACCGGAGTACTCGGCAACGCGGACCGGCGACCGGCACAGTCCGTGATCCGCCGGACGGGCCCCGGCCTGCCTGCCTTTCGAGAGCGCCCGCAGGATCGCCGTCGCAGGTCACCGCCGGCCTCAAACCAGCGCGTGGCCGTATCGCCCCCTGACCGAGGTCAGGTCGGGTTCGCCGAAGCGGGCACGCAGCAGGCCGAATGCGTGGACCTTGTCCACGCCGAACCTCTCCACGCGCGTGGCATAGGTGTCGGCGGTGAGGAACGTGGGGGGAGTCGTCTTGCTGTGGAACTTGTCCGCGTACATCACCAGTTGCTCTTCGACGGTCTCGGCCAGATAGTCGGCCTCGGGTATGCCGAGCCCCTGACTGCGGACGTCGTGCCGGGTGAGGCCGACTCCCGTGTGGCGGGAGCAGAAGCGGCGCAGGAGCTCCGGGAATCCCTCCTCTTGGAGGATCTCGTGGCCGAGGACGCCGTGGCGGATGTAGTTACGGTGATCGATCTGACCGGCCCGGTCGTACAGCCGGTAGACGCCGATGTCGTGGAGCAGGGCGCCGACCCGGACGAGGTCGGCGTCGACGGGGAGATCCGTCCGTGCCATGAGCTGCTCGGCGATACCGCTGACGATCTCGCAGTGGGTGAAGACGAGCTCCAGGGCCTCATGCGATGGCGCGTGGCGCTCGTGCAGCGCGCGGACCTCGTCGACCGTCGGAAGGATCACCTCGGCAGCGTACCGAACTGCACGTGAAGGAGCCCGGGTTGGCCCGACGCGGGCGGGCACCGGGGGAGTCCGGGAGCGCGCGTCATTCCCCGAAGGGGTAAGGCGGGCGCTGCCGGCTCGACGGATGCGCCCCGCAGTGCGCGTCCAGGCCTCGCCACGCCAGGACCAGCGCGGCGATGGACGCGCCGAGTACGCACACGTAGAGGATCCACCACCGCGGGGCCGCCCGAGGCGGCCCCTGCAATGTCGACAGGCCGACGCCCCCCGTGAGCAACACGATCCAGCCGAGCACGAACACGAGCAGCACCAGCACGCGGCCTCCGAGACGGTCGTCCGGCGGGCGGACAGACACCTCAGGCGCCTAACTCGTCAAGCCGAGCAGCTGTGGGCGCCTGGGGAATCGAAGTCGGCTCGCTGTCTTGGCTTGCGTGCGGATCTCCGGTCGGGCAAGAGTGCGGTTGACGCAGAGCTCGGGGCTCATGGCAGCGGGACGGGGGACAGACAGGTGTGCAGGATGGATGTGGCCGTCAAGGAGGCGGCGATCGCTCGATTTCTCCACGAGTATCCACAGGCAGCTGATGCCGGCCGTGGGCATCCTGCCCTCCACGGGTGTGAGGAGGTCCGCTGGTCAGAGTTTTCCGGGTGCCCTGCCGCGATCCCAGTCCTGCTGTACGGCCTGCTCGATCAGGCTGCCGCGGCCGAGGCCCAGCGTGTGCTCACCAACACCATGTTCAGCATCGCCGAGATGAATCCGGCCATGCCGGAAGTCCTGCCGTTCCTGCTTCGTCTCGCAGGCGACCCGCAGGTTCCTGAGCGGTCCGGACTACTGGACCATCTGGTCACTGTCGCCGACTACTCCGAGCCGATCGATTCCGGCAACGAAGCCATGGCGCTGTGGTTCGGCAACGACAACGATCACCCCGAGCGCGCGCAGTGCAGGGCCGTGTTCGAGCAACACGCGAGTGTGGTGGCGATGCTGCCGGAAGGACTGATCACCCCGGACAGCCGGGCGAAGCTTCGGCAGGCCGCCGGACTTCTGTGAGATTCCCGCGTTCAGGCCACCCGCGCGACCGCAGAGACTGGGGCAGGGAAAGCCACGGCTTCGTCGAATCGGCGGCCGTGCTGGAGACAGTGGTAGAGCTGTCCGAGCAGGCGATTGAAGAGGTTGCGCTGGGCGGATGCGTGCCAGTCTCCGTGATCGTCGCGACGCTTGCGGTAGTGCATCTTGGCTCCAGGCGAGGCGTTGGGGGCGGAGAAGGCCCAGAGATAACCGACGTGGTTCAGTCGGTCGTTTTTCACCCACCGCCGGGTGACGCTCGACTTTTTGCCTGAGGCGCGGGTGATGGGTGAGGCGCCGGCGTATGCCTTCAGACCGCGGGCGTCTGCGAAGCGCTGGCGGTCGTCTCCGATCTCGGCGAGCACCCGGGCGCCGAGCTGGATACCGAGGCCGGGAAAGCTGAGGATGATCTCAGCATCCGGGTGCTCAGGGAACGCTTCATCTACCGCCTCTTCGAGGTCGTCGGCAGCCTTGGTGGCGGCTTCCAGCTGAAGCAGGAGGGCGAGCATCTGCCTGCCGAGGGCATCTTCAACCAGCTGAGGTTGGTGAGCCCAGTCGGCTCGGAGGATGTCACGGAGCCGGTCAGCCTCCGCGGCGATGCCGCGTTGGCGGCCGGCTCGCTTGAGGGCGGCTTGAAGCTGTGTGCGGGTCAGCTTTGCGGCTCGCGTCGGAGTGGGGGCGAGGCGGAGAAGTTCGCGGGCCTCGGGCCGGCACAGGCCCTTTTTCCACGACTCAACGGCCATCAAGGCCGCGGGGTAGTACTCCCGCAGCAGGGAGCGGAGTTGGTTGGCTATCTGCTGGCGGTTCCAGACAGCATCCTGCTGAGCACGAGCGAGAACCGCGACGGCGCGGGCCAGTTCGCTGTCCTGCGGCAGTGGCCGGTGGGCATGCATGTCGGTGCGGAGGATGTTGGCCAGGACCAGGGCGTCGCCGGGGTCGGACTTCTTGCGGGAGACGGCATGCCGGTCGCGATAGCGGGCTGCGGCCATGGGGTTGATCGCGTATATCTTCCGCTTGCCCGTGCGGAGTACTGCGACCAGTAGGCCGCGAGACGTCTCGATCGCGACCGGGATCGGGCTCTCCTCGGTATCGCCGTACTCAGCCAGCAGATCCAGGAGCACCCGATAGCCGGCAGCATCGTCGGTGATGTGCCGTTTGGCGACGAGTTGGCCGCTGTCGTCGACCAAGGCAACGTCATGGGTACGTTCGG
The DNA here is from genome assembly GCF_032248645.1 of Streptomyces zaehneri. Classification (NCBI taxonomy): domain Bacteria; kingdom Bacillati; phylum Actinomycetota; class Actinomycetes; order Kitasatosporales; family Streptomycetaceae; genus Streptomyces; species Streptomyces zaehneri. The sequence continues at coordinate 165,408 of NZ_JASTTJ010000014.1, read as the reverse complement.
CCCAGTCAATACCGCAGTAGATCAAGGCTTTCCTTCCGCCGTGCTCTGTCCTATCCACGAGCTCACGCGGGCCACGCAGCGACCTCATCCCAGGACTCAGCCTCTACAGCCGGTCCGCCACCTCAGTAGCTGTTCGTGGCACCAGCTCGCCCCACGGGCCTCGGTCTATGCAGGAGCTCAGACGGCTCAGGCCTATCAAGAGGTCACCATGAGGTGGGCTCGTCCCACCAACACCAACGAACGAGCAAGGCCTGGTGTTGATGCCCGCCAGCGCTGAACGGCGCCGATCTACCGCCAGGCCTTCTCAGCCCAGTCATCTGCAGGCGTACGTCCAGCGCCGACGAGCACCAACATGCAGGTCGGGGTGATGGCCCACGAGCGCCAAGACGTGCCCAGTCTGTCCGTAGGCCTCAAAGGCCAGGCCGAACCGTATGCATCCACCTGGCACCCGCGCGGCCATCACCACTTGAGCGTCCAACCAGACCGCTCTAACTACGGATTAGGCCGACCGGGGCGGACGAGCACACGGTAGTACGCGGGACGACCCGTCGGTCAGGGGGTGAAGACCTCGTCCAGGCGGTCGATGGCCCCGCTGCCGTCGAGGTGGTAGGTGAAGACCAGCCCGGAGTTCGGGTGTGCCTCGAGCCAGTCGAGGAACTCCTGGACGCCGATGGGCTGGTTCTCGGTGCTCTCCACGATGGGGTTGGTCACGGTGACGTAGGCGGCCTGATCCATCGGCATGTAGGTCTCTTCGCCGACCGTCTCGAACGGTGCGCCGTCCGAGTCGGGCGAACCGCACCCCCAGTTGCCGTACTTGACGATCAAGCCGAGAGATCCCCCTTCCGGCGTGTAGCGGTAGACCGCGACCTCGTCGGGGGAGATGGGCATCTTGTGGTCGCAGTCGTCGGCATCGCTGTCCGCGCCCGCCGACCCCGTAGCCGCGGGGGCCGGGGGCTTGGAGGCAGCCGGAACGACGCTGGGGGACTCGACTGTGCTGCCCGCGCCCGTGGAAGCCTTCGTGCCGGGCTTCCCGCCCGTCGCGTCGGCCTTCGCCCCCGTCTTGGCGCCGGTGCCGATCGCCGTCGTCGCGCTCGGTTTCGCGTCACCGGCGGCGCCCGCCGTGCCGCTGTCCCCGGAGCAGCCTGTGAGACCCAGCGCGCTCGCGGCGCACACGCCGAGCACGATCGCTCGGACGGCGCCGGGTCTGCGACGGCTCTTCCTCGGCGTGTGGTTCATGGTTCGTCCCCCATCATGCTTGTTCGAGATCTCCGTGAGCCTCGGCGGCTCGGGAGGAAGGGACGAGTTTCAGCCGTCGGCAGTTGCGTCCTGGCCAATTCGTTATGTCGTCCCCTACGGCCGGCGCCTCGTAGTGGGCGGGACCGGCCCCACGGCGGGACCGGCCCCACGGCGGGACCGGCCCCACGGCGGGACCGGCCCCACGGCGGGACCGGGAGCCGTCCGGCTGGGAGGCGGCGTTCGGTTCGGCCGGCGGGGCCTCAGGCGGTCGCCGCCGGGCCGGTTACTGCCACCGGATCCCGGTGCGGACCGGGCAACAGCACCGATCGTCCTCAGAAGCGCTTCGCGCAGCAGTGACACGCCTGTGGCTCCACACTTACCCACGGCTGACACCAGGGGTGGATCAGTTCGGATTACCTCTTTCCGGGGGGCGTTGAGCGTTGGATCCGGTACGGGGACGTCACGGGTGCGGTGCGCCCGGTCTCTGTGCGCCGGTGCAGTTCGATGGCCAGCGGTGTGGCGGTGAACATCGAGGAGTAGGTGCCCACTGCGAGGCCGATGAGGAGGGCGAGGGCGAAGTCGGTCAGGGTGTCGCCGCCGAGGACGGCCAGTGCGGTGAGGATGAATGCGGCGCCCATGCCGGTGTTGACGGTCCGGGGGAGGGTCTGTAGGAGCGCTTGGTTGGCGTTGCGGGCGAAGGGCTCCTCGGGATGGCGCCGGCCGAGTTCCCTGATCCGGTCGAAGACGACGACGGAGTCGTTGACGGAGTAGCCGATGACGGTCAGCAGCGCGGCGAGGAAGACGCCGTCGACGGGCTTGCCGAGCCAGGCGAAGATGCCGATGAGGATGACGACGTCGTGCGCGAGGGCGGCGACCGCGGAGCTGCCCAGCCGCCAGCGGAAGCGTGCGGCGAGATAGGTGAGCTGGGCGCCGAGCGCGACGACGAGGGCGATGAGGGCGCCGTGGCGCAGTTCCTTGCCGAGGCTCGGCCCGATGGCTTCGTCACGGATCTTGTCGGCGTGGCGGGCCAGATCGGTGACGGTGTCGGTGATGATCGCCGCCTGGGCGTTGTCCAGTTGGTGGGTGCGGACGCTGAGCTGGTTCTCGCCGGAGGTCTGGACGACGGCGCTCGGGAATCCGGCGTCGGCGAGCGCGGTACGGGCCCGGTCGGGGTCGAGGGGGGTGGCCGTGGTGTATTCGATGAGGCGGCCACCGGTGAACTCGACGCCGAAGTCGAGTCCGCGCACGGCGACCCCGGAGGCCGCAAGGCCGAGCACGGCAGCTGAGGCGGCGAGCCACCGGCGCGGGTGGCGCATCAGGTTCGGGTTCGTGCGGGTGAGACGCGCGCGGACGGTGCCGGTGTGGGCGATGCCGGTCAGGTGGGGGCGGCGACGCAGGCGGGGCCGGGCGGCGGCGTGGTCGGCGAGGACGCGGGTGATGACCAGTGCGCTGAACATGGAGGCGAGGACGCCGATGCCCAGTGTGACGCCGAACCCGCGTACCGGTCCGGAGGCGAGGAAGAACAGCAGGCCGGCGGCGATGAGGGTGGTGATGTTGGAGTCGGCGATCGCGCTGAAGGCCCCGCGGAACCCGGCGGTCAGCGCCGACCGTGGGGTGGGACGGTGGCGAGAGTCGTACTCCTCGCGGGCTCGTTCGAAGACGAGCACGTTGGCGTCGACCGCCATGCCGATGGCCAGTACGAACCCGGCGAGGCCGGGCAGGGTGAGGGTTGCTCCGAGGGCGGCGAGGGCTGCGTAGGAGATGAGGCCGTAGCAGGCGAGGGCCACCGTGGCCAAGGCCCCCATGATGCGGTAGACGGCGATGACGAACAGCGCGGTCAAGGCGGTGCCGATGACGGCCGCCCAGGCACTGGCCTCGATGGCTTGCGCGCCCAGGGTGGGGCCGACGGTGCGCTGCTCGATGACATCGACCGGCACCGGCAGAGCGCCGCCGTTGATGAGCAGGGCCAGCTCTTTGGCCCTGGCGTCGTCGAAGGTTCCGGTGATCTGGGTGGTGCCACCGCTGATGCCGTCCCGGCACGACACCGACGGATCGACCTGCGGCGAAGAGATGATCTTGTTGTCCAGGACAATGGCGATCCGGCGGGCCGGGTCCCCGGCCGCATGGCAGGCGGCCTCGCCGGTCAGGCGCGCCCATCCCTGTCCGCCCGATCCCTTGAAGTCGAGGGCGACATGCCATCCGGCACCCCCCTGCTGGTCGAATCGGGCGGCCGCCTCCTCGACGTCCTTGCCGGTCAGCGCGGTCGGCCGCAGACGCAGAAGCTGACCTGATTCGTCGGCCATCACCTGCTCGCGGGGCCGCTTGGGCAGCGCGTTCGAGACGTCGTCGGCGCCGGCTGCCGTGCCGAGTACCTGGTGGAAGGTGAGCTGAGCGGTGCGGCCGAGCACGTCGGTCGCCTTCCGGGGATCCTGCACGCCGGGCAGTTCGACGACGATGCGGTCGCTGCCGGAGCGGGCGATGGTGGGTTCGGCGACACCGAGTGCGTCGATACGGCCGCGCAGTACTTCCACCGTGCGATCCGTGGTCTCGGCGTCGGTGTCGGTGTCGGCGTCGGCGGTGGTGGGGCGGGTTTCCAGCACGATCTGGGTGCCGCCTCGCAGGTCGAGTCCGAGGTGGACGGGCACGGTGAGCGCGACGTACAGGGACAGGGCTACGGCAGCGAGGGCGATCAGCCCTCTGATGTGCGGGGATCGGTTCACAGCGGGCCTCCGGCAGGCACACCGCGGCCAGGGCGGTGGCTGCGGTCGAGGAAGGAGAGGGGAAGGTCAGGTGCCGGTGTGCGAGGGGGGCGCCCGCACCCCGTGACGGTGTGCCGGTTGCTCCGGTGCAGGCGAACCTGTCGTCGGCAGCGGGCTGAGCGTGGGCGGGAGCAGGTCGACCGCGCTGCCCCGCGACGCGAGCGGGTCGGCTGCCGGCGGAGCGTGACGCTCGCCGGTGGCGTCCCGATGGCTCCGGGGCGCGGCGGCGCAGGCGGAGGGCTCCGCGTCGTCCGCGCAAGGCGCGCTGTGCGCCGACGTGGCCCGGGCGGCAGGTGCCGTGCCGTCCGGTGCGTGAAGGGGCGGGCCGACGAGTGCCGGCGCGCCGAGCAGAGCGATGAGAGCGAGGAGAACGGTGAGCAGGACGGCCGGTGCCGACGCCGGGCTCAGGCCACCTGTGCGCCGGACGGCGTGGGTGAAGCGTGCCATGGCCGTCCTCTTCGCGTGTGGTGGCGGTATGCCGGGGCGGTGGGGGTCGGCCTCGGGGCGGGGGTCCTCAGGGCCCCGGCCGGGGAGCGGGCAGCCGGAGCCTGGGCCGGCCGGCAGGGTCAGGCTTGGATGAGGCCCGCGCGGATCGCGTAGCGGGTGAGTTCCAGCCGGTCGCGCATGCCGAGCTTGTGCATCAGGTTCGCTCGGTGGCGGTGGACGGTCTTGATGCTGATGAAGAGCATTTCGGCGATCTCCTTGGAGGAGTGGCCCTCTGCCACGAGCTTGAGGACCTCCTCCTCGCGCGGGGTCAGCACCTGGTCGGGCGGCTCCTCGCCGTGGCGGACACGGTCGAGGTAGTTGCGGATGAGTGCGGTGACCGCGCCGGGATACAGGAAGGGCTCGTCGCGCATGGCGGCCCGGCATGCGGCCACCAGGTCGCGGTCGGCCACGGACTTCAGCACGTATCCGCTTGCCCCGGCCTTCAGCGCCTGGAAGAAGTACTGCTCGTTGTCATGCATCGTCAGCATCAGCACGCGCACTTCCGGCTTGAGTGCGACGAGTTCGCGGGTGGCCTGCAGGCCCGTCATCCGGGGCATGGCGATGTCCAGCACCGCCAGGTCGACCTCGTGGAGGCGGGCCAGGTCGATGGCCTCCGCGCCGTCCCCGGCCTCGGCGACGACCTCGAGGTCCGGCTCCCGGTCGAGGATGAGTCGCACACCGCGACGTACGAGCGCGTGGTCGTCGGCGAGAAGGATGCGGATCACGGAGGTGTCGGGCGTGGTCATGGCTGCTTCCTGAGGAGGGGCACGGTCAGCCGGACCTGGGTACCGGACTGCGGCTCGGAGGTGATGTCCAGCGTGGCCCCGATCAGCAGGGCCCGCTCGCGCATGCCGCGAATGCCCGCCCCTTCGCGGGCGACCCCGGTTCCGCGGCCGTCGTCGACGACGGCCAGCACCACTGCCTCGGCGGTGTGGCGCAAACTCACCTCTGCCTGGCCGGCCTCGGCATGACGGGCCGCGTTGGTCAGGGCTTCCTGAGCGACGCGGTACAGCACCAGTTCCGTCGGCTGGTCCAGGGCGGGCAGGCCGGTGTCGAAGCGGCGGACCACGCGCAGTCCCGCGTGGGTGGAGAACTCCGTGGTCAGCGAGGTCAGGGCACTGACCAGACCGAGGTCTTCCAGGACGCCCGGCCGCAGCCGACGCGCCAGACGGCGCACCTCGTCCAGGCTTCCCCGGGTGATCTCCTGCACTTGTCGCAGTTCACCGCGCAGAGGCTCGCCCGCCTCGTCAGCGGCCCGCTCCAGCGAGAGCAGGATCGCGGTCATGCTCTGGCCCACCTCGTCGTGCAGTTCCTGGGCGATGCGGCGGCGCTCCGCTTCCTGTGCGAGCAGGACACGGGCACTGCTGGACGCCCTTTCGTGCTCCAAGCGCTCGAGCATGGCGTTGAAGGTGCGGATCAATTCGGCGGTCTCGCCGCGTCGCCCTGCCGGCAGGCGCTGGCCGGGCCGCAACAGATCGACGGTGGTCATCAGCCGGGTGAGGCGGTCGAGCGGCGCCAGGCCGATCCGCAGCAGGGCCGCGTTGGCGACCAGCATCACGGCCAGGCCGACCACGAGGATGACCGCCTCGGTCAGTACCACCGGCACCGAGACGGTCACCGGAGCCCACAGCAGCAACGCGGTGGCGCTTCCCAGCACGACCGCGTTGAGCGCGAAGATCCGCCAGAACAGGGACACCGGGATGACGCCTTTCTCTGTGAGACACGGCTGTGTCTCCACTGCCGGTCACCGCGCGCACCCCGAACGTGAGGTGCGGCCACCGTGGTCGTGACCCGTCTGCTCCCAGGCTGCCCCCTCCGCGACCCACCGTCGATGGGGGCCAATGCCCATTTCCTGGATCCGGCCTGCCCACGCCGTGTGGGCTCCGGGACAGGCCGTAGATGGGTATCGCGCCCGATGGTTTCTGCGTGGCATCGCGGCCATGGTGGAGGCACGGACCGCCACCGGTGACTCCTCGCGACCACCGCCCCGACGACTCCCGGCCCGGCGACACCCACCTCCGCGTCGAAAGAAGGAACCATGTCGCTCGACACGCCCCAGACCGAAACCCGCCGTGAGCGGCTGACGGCACACGAGGCCCTGCAGCGCCTCGAACACGAACGAGCCTCCCGCCTTGTGCAGCTGCGGGCCATCGACGAAGCCGCGCCGGTCGGCGAGGAGCAGGTGATGTCCACCCAGAAAGACACCATCCGTCGAGTGCTCACCGAGGTCGAGGCCGCGTTCGCCCGCGTCCGGGACGGCAGCTACGGCGTCTGCCGGAACTGTTCCCAGCCCATCCCGGTCGAGCGCCTGGAGATCCTGCCTCACACGCCGTTCTGTGTCCCCTGCCAGCGCCACGCCGTCTGACGGCCACTGTCCGCCTTCCGTCTCCCGCCCTGCCCAGGGGGTGAATTGGTGAACCACCAGATCATCGACGACCGCAACACGGCTCTGTCGATCGAGGACCTCGCCGCACTGCGCGAGAACCTGCACGAGCAACGCCTGTTCCGCCGGGAACAGTTGGAGCAGCTCTCAGCCGCCGCCACGACCCGCGCCGACGCCTGTCCCGACCGACACGCAGCCGCCCGGACCGAGGTCCGCGTCAAGCTCGCCGCCTCCGCCCGGATGGTCCTCGCCGATGTCGAAGCCGCCCTCGCGCGGATGGATCAGGGCAGCTTCGGCACCTGCCACCTGTGCCGCAGGCCCATCGCCCGCGCACGACTGATGATCGTGCCGCAGGCGCGCTACTGCACCCGCTGCCAACACGTCAGGGAGGCCGGACGGTGACCACCCCACTCGGGCCCGGCTCCTTGATCGCCCAGCACCGCTCGTGGCCCTGGTGCCGGCAGTGCTCGGGCATCGCCCTCGACCTGGGCAGCGCCCGCACCCGTGCCTGGACGTCCGGGCGGCGAAGGATTCTCGACGTGCCCACGGTCACCTTCCCGGGCGCCGGCGCCACGTACCCCATCCAGCGCGGCACCATCGTCGACACCCCCGGAACCGCCCGGATGCTCCACCGGCTGCTCGGCCACCGGCTGCCCCGCATCGGCCGCCCCTTGCTCATCCTGACCACGCCCGCACTGGGGGGAGTCGCCTACCGGGAGGAAGCCCGCACCGCGGTCGAGGTCCTGCGGCCGCACACGGTCCTGACCGTCCCCGCCGCGCGCGCCGTGGCCGTCGCCGCGGACGCCGACCTCACCCGTCCCCTGCTCGTCGTGGACCTCGGCGCCCACCTCACCGAGGTCACGCTCCTGGCCGACGGCGCGGTGACCGACGCCCGCCACACCGCGCTGGGCACCAGCGACCTGGACAGCCTCACCCCGCCTACGCAGATCACCGATGCGGTCGCCGCCATGGTGACCGCCATGCTGGAGCAGGACCACACCTCCCAGACGCTCGACGCCCTCCAGCGCGGCGCCCTCCTCGCCGGCGGGGGCGCACTGCGGCCCGACATCGCCTACCGCCTCACCGACCGGCTGCACGCTCCCGTCCAGCCCGTCCCCGCTCCGCACACCGCCGCAGTCCGCGGCGCCGCCCGCCTCCTCCAGGCCGCGCACGCCCACCCCTCCACCACCGCCTGGAGCGGAAGGACCGAAAAGGCTCAGTGACTTTCCGCGGCGCGAGCGACGCCTTCGCAATCCGGGCCGCGGGCCGTGACTGTCGTCTCGAAGGGGACGGTGCCCATCATGCGGTCTCGGCACCGCCCGCCTGCACAACCTCGCGCTGACCGGGTGACCGATGCGGAGGCCGCCCAACTCCTGTTGTCGGTATGACAGCCGGGAGGGATGCGAGACAGCAGGATGTCGCGCAGTAATCGCAGTGCGGCGCGAGCAGGCGTGCCGCAGACTTCCCGGGTGATCGTTCTGCAACCCGTCCTGGAGATCCACGCCTCTGACGGCTTCACTCTCTGGCCTGTCGCGGAGTCCGCGCCGTACGGCTTCCTGCCACTCAGCGGCGCACACGATCCTGCCGAGGTCGGCACAGCCATGATGCGCATTGCCGACTGCAACAACATCGACCCTGAGGAGGATGGTCGCCCGCCGCGGCCCGCCGGCCCACTCGAAGGCTTCCTGCACGGACTGCTCACCATGGACGACCTCTTCGCATCGGGCGGCCTGCGGATCACTGACACCGCCACCGGCACCACGCTCCTGCCGGGCTGCTGCAACGGGCTGGACGAGGGGCGCGAGTGGTCGGATGCGTCGGGAGCGGCCCTCAGGGCTCGATGGGGTCAGTTTGATCTTTACGGGACAGCCCTTGTAGGCGGCTGCCCCGCCTCGTCACCGTGGCGCCCGAGCGGGGAAGTCGGCTCTCTCGTCGCGCGTCGTATGCTGCGGCGCTGGGCAGCCGTCGTCGCGCCCCAGATCCCGTCGTCTTCGCCGTGCTCGACGGCCCAGTCGCGGCAGTCGATGAGTACAGCGCAGCGGCGGCATACCGCTCGGGCCAGTGAGGCTTCCGTGCCAGGGGCTGCGAGGTCCGAGAGAGGGAAGAAGATCTCGGGATCCTCTCCGACGCACGCAGCTTGATCGCGCCAGTCGGAAGTTGCCGGGTGTTCGCAACATGGGTCGGTCATGGTGCACCTCCCAAGGCTGCCTGAGGGCAGGGCGAGCGATGGCCGCGGCGCATGACTGTGCCGCGGACCCGGCAGAGGTTCCGAGCATCTTAGATGCTTATGTCTTATTTGCGATAGAGGGTCGGCCGCGTGAGCGGTGAGCGCCGTCCGGCGTGGTCCCCTCGTCCGGTGCGGTCCTCGAATCCCGCGATCCGAATCCTGAGCAAGGACCCGTGTGCGGGGGGGAACTCCTCGGGGGTCCGCGGCGAGAAGGGCATCCGCTGGTGCGGACGCCCCCTCGCGGCCGCGGCCTGAACTCAAGGGTGCCCTCGCGTCACCTTCGCCAGAACAGGTGGTGCGTCACGCCACTCGGGCTGGGCACGACCTCCAGGTGGAACCGGTCGAGCAACTCATCGGGGGACTCCCAGAGGCGCAGGCCGGACCCGAGCTTTACCGGCGAGACCGCCACATGCATGGTGTCGACGAGGCCGGCATCGAGGAACTGCCGGATGGTGGTGACCCCGCCACCGAGCCGGACGTCCTTGCCCTGCGCCGCTTCCCGCGCCCGTTCGAGGACCGTGGCCGGGCTGGCGTCGACGAAGTGGAACGTGGTGTCGGAGAGCGTGAACGAAGGACGCGTGTGGTGGGTCATGACGTACACCGGCGTCCGGAACGGGGGCTCCTCCCCCCACCAGCCGCGCCACTCATGGTTCTGCCACGGCCCGCGCTGGGGCCCGAACTTGTTGCGGCCCATGATCTCGGCGCCGATGTTGCGCGCGAAGTCCCGAGTGAAGTAGTCGTCGAGGCCCCTGCTCCCGCCGGGATCCGTGCGCATGGGCCAGCTCGCCGTGGCTCCGGCCCAGGCGAACAGCCTCTCGGGATGATCCTGGCCGAACGGCCGTTCGAGACTCTGGTGCTCGCCGGCACCGATTCCGTCACTTGAGACGTTGAAGTTCATGACTCTCAGCAGTTGATCCACGTGTGTCCTCGTCCGTCCTGTCCCGTCATCGTGTGGCGATGCGCCCCACATCATCACGTCGAACGGGACGTGGCCGGATCGACAGCGGCCCGCAACCTTTCTCCAAGGCGTGTCAGAACACGGTCCAGGCTTCGCACCGGACGTCACCGCCAACCCGGCGAACCTACGCGGTCAGAGCGCTAGAGCTGGAGCAGTCGTCGGGTGATCTCCCGGTACTGCCTCAGCGCGTGCCGGAGCTCGTCGGACGGAGTTGCGGAGTCCTGATCCTCCCAGGCGGCACGCAGGGAGCGCCGCCGTTCCGCGAGGGCTTCCACGAGTTGGGCGGCGGCCTCGTCGTAGGCGCCCTCCGCCTCCTCCAGAGCCTCGCGCGGGGTGTCGGTGAAGGTGTTGAGAGCGTGCCCGAGGCGTACGGCGATCTTGTCCCGATCGCCCAACGGGAGCAGCGGCTCCGGCCCCGGGGTGCGGCGCTCGGCGGGGCTCCCGGTGTGCCCCGCGGGCTGCTGGGCGCGTGTTTGGTCGTACATCATCAGATGCCGCTTCCGTTCCGCCCGAAGGCGCTCTTGGTCTTCTCGACGGCTTGCTTCAGACTTCTGGCGAACCGGGTTCATCCTGCCCGGCTGTGGCTGCGGCTGCGGTCGAATTCGCTGTACGGGGTGACCTGGGCCAAGCCTTCGACGGTCCTGTCCTTCGTCGTCTGCGCCGTGGCTCCGATGGGCCGGGCAACGGTCATGGCCGCCTCGCTGTTGTCCGGTACATGGTCCCCGCGACGTCCGGGTGAGGCGGGCGGGCGGAACGCGTCACCCGTGTTTCGTAGCGGCCTGCCCCTGTGCCGTGCTGCCAGTCAACGTCCGGCGTGGGCGGGTGTCAACGGGGTCACCATACGATCCGGGCCGCCGCGCGGTGACCTCGGCCGTGCCGTTCGCACCAAGGCCGAGGGGCCCTTCTGCGCGGTTCGTTTCCAGCGCCTCACTCGATACGCCAGGACTCCAGGCGCTGCGCGATGGCGCGTAGATCGGCCTCCTGCGCGCGGACCGATCGAGCGAGCTCGTACAGTTCGTCGTCCTTGGCCTGGAGGGGCTGACCGGAGACGTGCATGTACTGGCTCGCGCAGGCCCAGCCGATCACCAGGTTGTAGTCCGTGAAGGGGCGCAGCAGCAGCGCGGTGTGCAGGAATGTCGCGGCCCGGGAGCCGATCTCCTCGTAGTAGAGGACGCCACGCTCCCGCTCGAACTTGTGCCGGTCGGCCATGATCGCCAGAGTGCCCCAGTCCGCGATGGGCACGTTGAGCGGGGAGATCGCCGACTGGATCTGCAGGACCCAGCCGACGTCGACGCGGATGACCGGGCTCACCGCTGTCCCTCAGGGAAGCGGGCGGCGACGCCGGGCAGGATCCGGGCGGCTTCGGCGACCGCGCCTTCGACGAAGGAGATCCGGTCGGCTTCCTCCACCGTCACGTCGTGTACGTGCTGCTTCAGGCTCCGACCTGTCAGAGCGGCCCGCTCTCGCAGCCGTGCCATCTCTTCTTCGCTGAATTCCACGTTGAGTGCAGGCATGGATTCAAGGTACCGCCATTGGTACCGCACGCGGTACCCGGCTGGGCGGGCAGGCCAGGGTCGTACCGTCGGCGCAGATGCCACCGGCTGAAGCAGGAGAGCCGGCCGGGCGTCGCTGAGGCGGCAGACGCTTCGTAGCCGTAGCCGTAGCCGTAGCCGTAGCCGTAGCCGTAGCCGTAGCCGGCCGGCGGAGGCCACCCCGGCCGCGCCGCACCCTGCACTGAGTACGCCTACTCATGCCTGCCTGCATCGGGGCGGCGACGATGGGCTGGTTGTGCGGAACGTACGAACGGGAGGCGGGGTATGGGCAGGTTCCTGGGGGTGTCGGCAGCCGTCGTCGCGACGGCTGCGGCGTTGGTCTTCGCATACGTGGCAGGTGCGCCGCCCGCGGTGCTGTTCGCCGTCGGGGCGGGGGTGCTGAGCCTTCTGTGGCTGATGCTCCTTCTCACGCTGCCCTGGAACCTCTACTTCCGTGCGCACGCGGTGCTCGCCGAGATCGCGGTGAGCCGGGAGAAGGGCATGGAGGTCTCCCGGGCGCGGGACTCCGAGGCCGCGCGGATCGCCCGCACGATGCTCCGGACGGCGATCGCGGGTCATGTCCTGACGGTGGCGGTCGTCCTCTCCGTGACCTGGGCTACGGGCGAGTTCACGGGCTACTGGTTCGCGGCGTTCTTCCTGCTGAGCACCTTCTTCCGGCCGGCCGGCGCGTACTTCGGCCAGCTCAGGCGGCGCCTGGGCACGCTCCTGAAGGACGTCACGTATCCGCGGGACGACGTCGTCGAGGTGCGGGCCCGGGTGGACCGCGCCGAGGCCGGGACGCGGGCCCTGGAGGAGAAGGCGGAGGAACAGTACAAGGCCCTCGCCGAACTGCGCCGCACGGTGGACGCGCTGGCCATGAGCACGTACGAGCGGGCCGAGGAGGTGGACCGCCGAATCGCCGCGCTGGGTCGGGAGTTCGAGTCCACGGTGAACCGTCTCACGGACAATCAGGACATCATCGCGGGCGTGAAGGCGTTCCTGCGCCTGCTGCGTACCACCGACCTGGCGGACAGCGCCCCGACCTCCGGGTGACAGGGCGCTGATGGCTCGAGGCGCGGCAGCGCCCCCCGGCCGCGGGCGCAGACTCTGTGCGGCCCGCTAGAGACCCGTGGGTCGGCTGTCCAGCGCGGCTCGTCATCCAGCCGTATGCCGTATGCCAGGGGCCAGGGGCCAGGGGCCAGGGGCCAGGGGCCAGGAGACGGGAGCGATGGAACGGGAGCCAGGTGGCGGGATCCAGGTGGCGGGATCCGGGGGGGGCGGGAGCCAGGGGGGCGGGCCGTGCTCCGGCATCACGTGCTCGCACGGCCGCCGAGGAAGGCACGCCGGGCCGTCGGTGCGGCGCCCCACCGCTTGAGAACGCCTGCGGGCTGGCTGACAGTGGGATGCATGAGCCGCCACCGAAGTCCGCCACGCAGGGCGCCGTGGATCGTGGGTGGGGCAGCCGTCCTTGTGGCCGGTGGCCTGGGTATCTGGGGGCTGACGGCGTCGGACGGCGGTACCCCTGAACCGGCCCCGTCGGTCTCCAGCGCCTTGTCCTTGCCCACGCTCGACCCGCTGCCGTCCCTGACGGCCGAGCCGGAGACCTCCAGTACGGCGCGTCCCAGCCCCACGAAAACCCGGGCCGCCCCCTCCACGGCGACCGCCGGGCACCCCACGCGCCCCAGCGACCATGGGACGGCCGGCCGCACCCCTTCCCCCTCGCGGCCTTCGGCCGTGCCGACGAGGACGTCGGCGCCGGTTCGGTCCGAGGCACCTGCACGGTCACCACGGCCATCGCTCACTTCGATGGCACAGCCGCGCCCAACGGCAACGGCAACGGCAACGGCAACGGAAATGGCAAGGACAGCGCCGACGCCGACGCCGACGTCGACGCCGTCCGTGTCCGGGCCGTCCGCGCCGTCCGTGTCCGCATCGTCTTCGGTGCCGTCCGTGTCCGCACCGCCTTCGACCCCGGTGCCCGCACTGCCACCGACGGCCGAAAGCAGCCCGGCGCCGGCGACGATTTGGTACACGTCTGCCGTGGCTCAGGCCGCTGCTCAGCGCATGGCCACCTCGGGGACGGTGGGTGACCCGGCGTGCTCCATGTCGGCGCTGGGCAACCCCGACCCGAAGCTGGTGCCGCAGGCCGACCGCATCGGTATCGGTACATATGGCCAGTACTGGTGCCTGATCTGGTAGTGATCGCAAGTGAGGCCGACCGGAGCGATCGGGCCGGGAACCGCACCCCGGCCGCTCTCCTCGCGGTGGGGACGTTTACCGCGGCCGCTGCGGGTCACGCGGCTGACGGAGAGCGAAAGGGCGCCACCAGGATCCGCTGAGGACGATTCGAGCGTGTCCGTGCGGCCCGAGCCGGGGCAGGGAGCGCCCCACCCACTGCGCTGGGCGGACGTCCTGGCTTCAGCACCGGACCGGCCCGCTCGTCGCGGCCGCGATACGAAAGGCAGACGCATGACGGAGATCCGACCCGCCACCACGACCGACTCGGGCGCCCCGGTGGAGAGTGACGAACATTCGCTCACCGTGGGGCCCGGGGGACCGATCCTGTTGCAGGACGCCTATCTGGTCGAGCAGATGGCGCAGTTCAACCGGGAGCGGATCCCCGAGCGCCAGCCACACGCCAAGGGAAGCGGGGCTTTCGGCCGCTTCGAGGTGACGCACGACGTCAGCGCGTACACCAAGGCAGCCGTGTTCCAGCCGGGTACCCGTACCGAACTGGTCACTCGCTTCTCGACCGTGGCCGGCGAGCGCGGCAGCCCGGACACCTGGCGTGACCCGCGCGGCTTCGCGGTGAAGTTCTACACCAGCGAAGGCAACTACGACATGGTCGGCAACAACACGCCGGTGTTCTTCGTGAAGGACCCGATGAAGTTCCAGCACTTCATCCGCTCGCAGAAGCGCCGCGCCGACAACAACCTGCGCGACCACGACATGCAGTGGGACTTCTGGACCCTCTCCCCGGAGTCCGCCCACCAGGTCACCTGGCTGATGGGAGACCGCGGCATCCCGCGGACCTGGCGCCACATGAACGGCTACACCTCACACACCTATATGTGGATCAACGCCGAGGGCGAGCGGTTCTGGGTGAAATACCACTTCAAGACAGATCAGGGAGTCGAGTGCTTCACCCAGCACGAGGCCGACCAGATGGCCGCGGTGGACACGGACTACCACACGCGTGATCTCTTCGAGCACATCCGGGACGGTGACTTCCCCAGCTGGACCCTGCACGTGCAGGTGATGCCGTACGGGGACGCGGCGGGCTATCGATTTAACCCCTTCGATCTCACCAAGGTGTGGCCGCACGGAGACTACCCGCTCATCCCCGTCGGCCGCATGACGCTCGACCGCAATCCCACCGACAACCACGCAGAGATCGAGCAGGCGGCCTTCCAGCCCAACAACCTGGTTCCCGGCATCGGGCCGAGCCCGGACCGGATGCTCCTGGCCCGGCTGTTCTCGTACGCGGACGCGCACCGCTACCGCATCGGTGCCAATTACCAGCAGCTTCCCGTGAACGCACCCGTCGTCGACGTCCACACGTACTCGAAGGACGGGGCGATGGCCTACCGCAAGACGACCGATCCGGTCTACGCGCCGAACTCCAAGGGAGGGCCCGAGGCCGATACCGCCCGCTACGGCAGCCCGCCCAGCTGGGAGGCCGACGGCGAGATCACCCGTAGCGCCTATGTCTCCCACCCGGAGGACGACGACTGGGGACAGCCCGGCACCATGGTGCGTGAGGTTCTCGACGACGACGCCCGCGATCGCCTCGTCGACAACGTCGTAGGGCATCTCCTCAACGGTGTCAGCGAGCCTGTCCTCGAGCGTGCCTTCGCGTACTGGTCGAACATCGACGAGTCCATCGGCAAGCGCATCGCGGACGGTGTCCGAGCCAAGGCCGACGAGAAGGATCCGAAGGCCGCCGAACAGGGCAATCCCGCACGACGGGCCATGCTGCACAAGGCGTGAGGCTCACTCGGCACCGCCAGGTCGCGCCCGAGCCCCCGTACGAGTCGGCCGCCGACGCTCGGCGGTATGCCGGCTTCGCGCAGGGAAGGCGACACCCGCCTCGCCGACGGCCGACGCGAAGCCCTCCGTCGGCGAGCGTCGTGCGCAGACGGCTCGTCGGCGAGGGACGGGCGCTCGGAGGTGGCATGGTCAGTTCCGACGAGGCCGCCGACCGCCCGGCGAGGGGTGCCGCCACCCCCGAGGGCCGTCCACGAATCCCCAGGAAAGCTCATGATCTTCATCACCGCCCGGTTCCGTGTCCTTCCCCGGCACGCGGACGACTGGCCCGACATCACCCGAGGCTTCACCCTCGCCACGCGCGACGAGCCCGGGTGTCTGTGGTTCGACTGGTCGCGCAGCGTCGACGACCCTGCCGAGTACGTGCTGACCGAGGCGTTCCGCGACGACGAGGCCGGCTCGGCCCACGTCTCCTCCGAGCACTTCGTCGCGGCCTGCGCCGAGCTGCCGTCGTACCTCGCCGAGACCCCCAGGATCGTGAACGTGACCGTCCCGGAGAACGACTGGTCCCTGCTCGGTGAAATGGCGGTGAAGGACGAGGGCTGACGCATCCGGCCCGGCGGGGTCGGTCAGACCCGGGTGACGCTGAACTCGGGGTCGAAGTCCTGCTGAACCGGTCGACCGTCACGGTGTGGATCTGGGCGTCCGCGGGGTCCCAGTAGCGGACCGCGTCGGGCTGGCCGGGGGCTTTACCGATCGCCAGGGCGACCACGAAGTGGTGGTCGATGGCAACGGCCGCGGGGAACATCTGGCGGAGCTTGTTGCCGTCCCGGTCGGGGGAGTACCAGCGCGCGGGCAGACGCAGTGTCGGCGCGGGGCGGGTGCTTCGGCGTGCTCGCACGTCTGATCGCAGCCGCAGCCGCAGCCGCAGCCGCCGACGCACCCGCCAGGAGGACGGCGACGGCTCAGGAGACGGCTACCACCACGTTGAACCACGGGGTGCTGACCGACCTCAGCGGCGAGTCCAGCTTCTGGAGGTTGAGGCGGTAGGTGCCGGCCGGCAGCACCCCGCCGCCGGGCAGCGGCCCCAGGGGCAGGTAGCGCCCGTTGGCCGCGCCGGCTCGGTTGTACGTCCACACGCCCGCCGAGGTGTGCATGATCGTGTAAGCCCCCCTGCTCAGCGAGGGGTTGACGGCGGACCGCCGGGTCGCCTGCAGGGCGAAGGAGGCGCCCGCGTACGACGGTACGCGCGCGGGCCGGGTGAGGGTGAAGCTGAAGTACCGGTTGGAGTATCCGGCGCCGGACGTGAGCGGCGGGCAGTTGACCGCGACCACGGTCC
Source organism: Streptomyces zaehneri (assembly GCF_032248645.1). NCBI lineage: Bacteria > Bacillati > Actinomycetota > Actinomycetes > Kitasatosporales > Streptomycetaceae > Streptomyces > Streptomyces zaehneri. Next base: position 148,501 of record NZ_JASTTJ010000014.1, on the reverse strand, counting down.
GCCCGGTCACGTTCCCGAGGGAGACGGGATTGCTGTAGGAGCCCGAGCCGAACAGCCGACGGCAGTCGTACTGGTAGGTCGCCGCCGAGGCCGGCGGAGCGGCCGCCAGCGCCGACGCGGCGACGGTGACGACGGCGGCCGCGACGACGCCCGCCCGGCGTGTCAGCCGTCCGAGCGTCCTGTCGGTCAGTGTCATGAGCAGTCTCCCCCTCTGCGGGCCCGGGGTCCCGGACCGTGGTGAACAGCGGATCCGGCGCCGAATCTAGGGCCGCCGTCAGCCGCCCGTCGGGTGGTGACCGATGCACGGACGGAAGAGATCACCGATGACGGTACGTGGGAGTAACGGCGCACCGGGAGACACGGGTTGATCGTGTGTGCCCTCCCGCAACCCGGCACAGGCGGCACGCGGCCCGCGAGCGGACCCGGCTTCGTTCGGGCCTTCGTGACGTGCATACTCGGGCTCTGCGCACGCACCGGCGTTCGCGAGCAGAGAAGAAGGAGGTGGGCGATGGTGTCGACACCGGGGGCCGAGCCCCGGAAGATCACGATCAACGACGTCGCCAGGTCCGCCGGAGTGTCCCGACAGACCGTGTCGCGGGCGCTCAACGACAAGGGCGAGATCGACGGCGACACCAAGCAGCGCGTGCTCGACGCGGCGCGCGCGCTCGGCTACCGCCCGAGCCGATTCGCCCGGGGACTGGTCCGCCAGGACACCATGACCATCGGGCTGGTCATCCCCGACCTGCTCAACCCCTTCTTCACCGAGGTCGCCGCCGGCGCCCTGGAGGCGGCCAGGTCCCGAGGGTGGCACGTGGTCGTGTACGCCACGGCGGACCGGGCGGACGAGGAACGCGGCACACTTCAGGTGATCACCTCGCAGGTGGACGCGGTCATCGGCTACTTCAGCTGCTCCGAGAGCGAGCTGGAGTCGTACACCCGGGGCATGCCGGTGGTGCTCATCGGGCGTGAGGGCCGCAGCACGCGGTTCAGCTCGATCCGGATCGACGGCGAGCAGGGCGTCCGTGCCGCGGTCGCGCACCTGGTCGCGGAGGGACACACCCGCATCGGCATGCTGGACCACCGGACCCGCGCCGCGCCCAGCATCCGGCACGACTGGTTCACGGCGGCGGCGCGGGAGCACGGGCTCGACGCCGGCCCGGTGGTCGATGCCGACCAGACGGCCGACGGGGGAGGGGAGGCGCTCAGGGCCCTGCTCGCCGCTCGCCCCGAGGTCACCGCGGTCTTCACCTTCAACGACCTCATCGCCGTCGGCGCACTCCGTGAGGCACGCAGGCTCGGCCGCAGCGTCCCGCGGGATCTGGCGGTGATCGGCTTCGACGGCCTCCAGCTCGGAGCCCTCGTCGAACCCCCGCTGTCCAGCGTCGCCCTCGACACGCGAAGGCTCGGAGCACTCGCCATCGAGCAGCTCGCCCGCCTGCTGTCGGGGCTGGGCACGTCGGAGGCCGACGACCTGGTCGTCCACGCGGAGCTGCACCTCAGCGGATCGGGCTGACGTTAGGACCTGACGTCAAAGCCTGACGTCATGGACGGCCGTCCGCCTCGAATGTATTGACATGGCTCGGCGCCCGAGCGCAGACTTCCGAACATTCCACCCCACACTTCGAGAATCATCCGCAGGAACCCTCAAAGCAGTCCCGTGAGCGCTCCCGTGAACGATCCCGTGAACGTTCACGGGATCGTTCACGGGAGCGCTCACGGAAGAGTCGGAATGCCGCTCAGCAGGCCGGCCGCCAGCCGGTCGCCGGCGGCCCCCGGATCCCGTTCGTCACCAAGAAGGAGTCGTGACCTCTTGCTCTCCGAGATCTCCCCCCAAGTTTCGGACACCGCACCGGGCCGTGGTGCGCTCCGCCCGGCGCGCTCGTGGCTGCACTCGGACGCGCCCGCCCGCTCGCTGAACGGGCCCTGGCGATTCCGGCTGTCACCCACGGCGTCCGTGGCGGAGGACTTCGCGGCCGAGGACTTCGACGACCGGAGCTGGGAAGACCTGCCCGTGCCCTCCCACTGGGTGCTCGAAGGCGACGGGGCCCACGGCCGTCCGATCTACACGAACGTCCAGTTCCCGTTCCCCATCGACCCGCCGCACGTCCCGGACGAGAACCCCACCGGCGACCACCGCCGCCACTTCGACCTGCCCGCCGACTGGGTGGACGCCGAGCGTGTCGTGCTGCGGTTCGACGGTGTCGAGTCGCTCTTCCGGGTCTGGGTCAACGGGGCGGAGATCGGCAGTGCCGCCGGCAGCCGGCTCGCCCACGAATTCGACGTGACGTCCGCGGTCCGCCCGGGCGACAACATCGTCGCCGTACGGGTGTACCAGTGGTCGGCGGCCAGTTACGTCGAGGACCAGGACCAGTGGTGGCTGCCGGGCATCTTCCGCGACGTCACCCTGATCGCCCGGCCCGCCGGCGGCCTGGAGGACGTGTGGCTGCGGACCGGGTTCGCCGACGGGCACGGCAGGATCGACGCGGAGATCACCGCCGAGCCGACGGCCTACCCGGTCACCCTGCGCATCCCCGAACTCGGCATCGAGCGCACCTGGTCCGACCCGGCCGAGGTGACCGCCTTCGACATCGCCGACGTGGAACCCTGGTCGGCCGAGCGGCCGCGCCTGTACGACGTGACCGTGTCGACGGCCGCCGAGACCGTCACCCTGCGGGCGGGCTTCCGCACGGTGGAGATCCGTGGCGACCGGTTCCTCGTCAACGGACGCCGCGTCGTGTTCCACGGCGTGAACCGCCACGAGACCCATCCGCTGCGCGGCCGTGTCTTCGACGAGGAGCACGCCCGCGAGGACCTGGCCCGCATGAAGCGGTTCAACGTGAACGCGATCCGCACCAGCCACTACCCGCCGCACCCGCGCCTGCTCGACCTCGCCGACGAACTCGGATTCTGGGTCGTCCTCGAATGCGACCTCGAGACGCACGGCTTCGAAAAGGTGGACTGGGCCGGTAATCCCAGCGACGACCCGACCTGGCGCGCGGCGTACCTCGACCGCATCGAGCGCACCGTCGAACGCGACAAGAACCACCCCAGCATCGTCATCTGGTCGCTCGGCAACGAGGCGGGCACCGGCAGCAACCTCGCCGCCATGTCGGCGTGGGTCCACGCCCGCGACGCCGAACGCCCCGTGCACTACGAGGGCGACTACACCGGCGAGTACACCGACGTCTACTCACGCATGTACGCCTCGGTCCTGGAGACCGAGCAGATCGGCACCGACGGATCCCGCTCCCCGCTGCTCGGGTGCACCCCCGCCCAGGGCGCCCGGCAGCGCACCAAGCCGTTCCTGCTCTGCGAGTACGCGCACGCCATGGGCAACGGGCCGGGGGCCTTCGACCAGTACGAGGCGCTGGTCCACCGGTACCCGCGGCTGCACGGCGGTTTCGTCTGGGAGTGGCGCGACCACGGCATCTCGACCACCACCGAGGACGGGACGCCGTACTACGGGTACGGCGGCGACTTCGGGGAGGTCGTACACGACGGCAACTTCGTCATGGACGGCATGCTGTTGAGCGACGACGTCCCGACGCCGAGCCTTCACGAGTTCAAGGCCGTCGTCCAGCCGATCCGCTTCGCCTTCGACGGCGACAAGGTGACGATCGCCAATCTGCGGCACACCGCCGACACGTCCGACCTGCGCTTTCGCTGGCGTGTCGAGCACGACGGCACGCCCGTCGACTCCGGATACCTGGACGTCCCGGAGGTCGTGGCGGGCGACTCGGGCCGGGTTTCGCTGCCGAGGATCCCGGTGGCGCCGGACGCCGAGACCTGGCTCACCGTCGAGGCGGTGCTGGCGGCCGCGACCGCGTGGGCAGGCGAAGGGCACGTGGTCGCGGCCGCGCAACTGGACCGCTCGCTTCACCGCCCCGTGCGGGCTGTGCGCGCCCGGACCGGTTGGAAGCCCGGCGACGCGACGCTGACGCTGGGCCGCGCCGAGTTCGTCGACGGATTCCTCACGCGCCTCGGCGGCCGCGAGGTGACCGGCCCGCGACTGGAACTGTTCCGTGCGCCGACCGACAACGACGAAGGCGCGTGGGGCGACGTCGCGGAGAGCGACGCGAACATCGCCGGGGTGTCCAACGCCGAGCTGTGGCGGCGCGACGGCCTCGACCGGCTGACCACGCGCCGGGTGTCGGTGGAGCGCACCACCGGGGCCCTGCGCACGGTCGACAAGGTCTCCGCGGCGAACTCCGGATCGTGGGTGATGGTCGAGTCCGTCTGGTCGCTGGAGGGCGACGAGGTGGAGCTGCGGGTGGAGATCGAGCCGTCGCGCGGCTGGCACACGGTGTGGCCGCGGATCGGGATCCGTTTCGACCTGCCCGACGGTGACGCTCCCGTCGACGGCGCCGAGTGGTTCGGCCTCGGCCCGCTCGAGTCCTACCCCGACAGCCTGCGTGCGGCACGCACGGGCCGCTTCTCCGCCACGGTCCGCGACCTGGCGGTCGACTACGCACGTCCCCAGGAAACCGGACACCGCTCCGCGCTGCGCCGCTTGACGCTGACGAGCGCCGACACCGAAGTGCTGCGCATCGAGGCGCTCCCCGACACACGCGGGCGCCGCCCCGGCTTCACCCTCAGCCGGCACACCCCTCAGGAGATCGCCCGAGCGGCACATCCGTTCGAACTGCCGAGTTCGACGACGAGCCATCTGATCGTCGACGCCGCCCAACACGGGCTCGGCTCGCGCGCGTGTGGCCCGGACGTGTCGCCCGAGTACGCCCTGCGCCCGGAATCCCGCACGATCAGGCTGCGCATCACCTGATCCGCCGCCAGGGCCCGCGCCGCGCGCGCCGCACGGAGGATTTCGCGCGGCGCCTGCGGCGCAGGCCCTGGCGCGTCGCCCCTCCCGCACGACCGACTGCTGAGTCGCCTGGAACGCCGGCTTGCGCTGGAGTGCGCTCCAAGTCGTAGCGTCGCGGACACCACGGAGCACGAAGCCCCGTCCCGCCCTGGGCCCCTCACGGGATGCCGGGCGGCTGAATCCGTCGCTAGATGGATGGAGGGCTCCGTGCGATCCGAGCGACGAACGACGAACGAGTGTGCAGAGAAAGGCTGGGACACGGCATGCAGAAGCGCAGTCTGCGGGACCTCCAGGTATCGGCCATCGGCCTGGGATGCATGGGGATGTCGGCCTTCTACGGATCCACCGACCAGGCGGAGGGGATCGCGACCATCCGGCACGCCCTCGACCTCGGGGTGAACTTCCTCGACACGGCGCAGATGTACGGCCCGCTCACCAACGAATCGCTCCTCGGTGAAGCGATCCGGGGTCATCGCGAGGAGTACGTGATCGCGACGAAGTTCAACTACCGGATGGACAACGCCGTACCCGGCGACATCAGCACGGTGGGCCCGCAGGACGGTTCGGCCGAGCACGTCCGCAGCTCGGTCCACGGCTCGCTGGAGCGGCTGGGTACCAGCCACATCGACTTGTACTACCAGCACCGGGTCGACCCGAACGTACCCATCGAGGAGACGGTCGGCGCGCTGGGCGAGCTGGTCGCCGAGGGCAAAGTGCGCTACATCGGCCTGAGCGAGGCGAGCGCGGAGACCATCCGGCGCGGCCATGCCGTGCACCCGATCACCGCGGTGCAGAGCGAGTACTCGCTGTGGTCACGGGACGTCGAGGCCGAGGTGCTGCCCGCCTGCCGTGAGCTGGGCATCGGATTCGTGCCGTACTCGCCGCTCGGCCGCGGTTTCCTCGCCGGGCGGTTCACCTCGCCGGACGAGCTGGACGCGAACGACTGGCGCCGGGAGAACCCGCGCTTCCAGGACGCCAACCTGGCGGCGAACCTGCGCCTGGCGGCAAAGGTGAAGGAGATCGCCGCCGAGAAGGACGTGACCCCGGCCCAGCTGGCCATCGCCTGGGTGCTGGCCCAGGGCGAGGACCTGGTGCCGATCCCGGGCACCAAGCGCCGCACCTACCTGGAGCAGAACGCCGGCGCGGTGGACATCGCGCTGACCGAGGAGGATCTGGCGCGCATCGATGCGGAGCTGCCCGAGGCGTCGGGCGAACGGTACGACGAGGCAGGTATGCGAGCCGTCGATCGCTAGCCGGGCCGGGCGCCGGCAACAGCTGACGTTGCTGCCGGCGATGTCGAAGCCGACGAACGCATGCCCGCTCCCTGGAGTCCGGTCCTTTACAACTGCACGGTGGTGCCGGGCTCGAGGCGGCCGATCGGGGTGCCGGTCAGGCCGTTCTCGCCCAGGAGGCCGGCGGTGGACTGCTGGCCGAGGTCGCTGAGCATGAGTTCGTGGATCTGGATGATGCGCTCGGGCTTGACGGCGCGGACGAAGTCGGCGGCTTCGCCGAGCTTGGTCCACGGGCCGCTGGTCGGAAGCAGGAGGGTGCGCACGGGAGGGCCGGGCACGAAGTAGGCGTCGCCTGGGTGGTAGAGGGCTCCGTCGTCGAAGAGGTAGCCGACGTTGTCCGGGCACGGGATGTCGGCGTGGATCAGCGCGTGGCGGTGGCCGTGGACCGTGGCGGTGAGGGAGCCGACGGTGAGGGTGTCGCCTGCGGAGACGGCGTGGACGCGGCCGTTCCGGCTGCCCAGGGCGGCCGCCACGGCGGCGGTGCCGTAGACCTGTAGGTCGGGCTGGGCCTCGAGCGCGGCGGCGACGAGCTTCTCGTCGAAGTGATCGAAGTGTTCGTGAGTGATCAGTACGGCGTGCGCCCGGGAGACGGCCTCTGCCGCGTCCGGGGTGAAGGTGCCTGGGTCGATGACCAGTCGGGTGTCGTCCTTCCCGAGCGTGACGCAGGCGTGGGCGTGCTTGGTGAGCTTCACCGCGGGTCCTTTCGGTACGAGCGATTTCCTACAATCAAACTGTACACCTGGGCTGTAGATAGCGTTCAGGGAGGGTGGCTCACTCCCGGGTGGAACCACGCATCCAAGCTGTACAGCTTGGTTGGCGAGTATGAGTAGGCTGGCGCCATGGACGACAACCAGCTGGCCGAAGAGCTTCGCCTGACCATCGGACAGCTCGTGCGTACCGTGCGCACCGCCGACACCATGCCCCCCGGCGAGGCCGCCGTCCTGGGCTACCTGGACCGCAGCGGCCCGCTGACCACAGCCGACGTCGCTCAACAGCGGGGAGTCAGCCACCAGTCGGCCGCCAAGGCGGTCAAGGAACTCCTCGGTAAGGGCTTTGTGCGTGCGGAGGCTCACCCCAGCGACGGCCGCAAGCTCTTGCTCCACCTCACGCCCGCGGGACGTGACCGCCTGGCGGAGGAGCGCGGACGCCGAGCCGACTGGCTCGGCACCGCGATCAACGACGTCCTGAACTCCGACGAGCGAGAGACCCTTGCCGCGGCGGTGCCCCTGCTGTCACGCCTGACCGCGCGCCTGAAAGCCAAGTAAGCCAAGTAAGCCAAGTAAGCCAAGTAAGCCAAGTAAGCCAAGTAAGCCGAGTAGGCCGAGTAGCTTGAGCAAGCCGAGTCCGGGTACGCCGAGGCCGGAACTCCTCTTGAGCTGCTGCCCGCTGACGAGAGCGCGCGTCCGCCGTAGACACGCCTGCGGAACGGTCCGGACCCATGGCGGCCCCGACGCACGGCGCACGCGCGGTCGCCGGACGGTGGGCTGGGCGCCCTGTACCGGCCGTGCCGGGCGCGCCGCGCACGGCGCTGAGATCTCAGTGGCTCAGTGGTCCGCGCAGCAGGGCGTCGGTTCGGGTACCTCGAACGGGACCAGCGTGCCTCCCGCGGCGGGCATCGTGGTGAGCACCAGCTCACCGTTCTGCCACTGCGAACGCACATGGCTGTGCGTCACCAGCCTTGTGGACGGGGCAGGTCGACCGGCCGCCCCCAGCACCGCGACGCGGTCGATCGCGGACAGGGACAGCACCTCCTCGACCGACAGCGTGCCGCGCAGGGCGTCCGCTCCGCGGTACAGCACCGCGCGGCCCACGGCGTCCGGCGCGCCCTCGGTCACCTCGTACCCCATGGCCACCAGACGCGCGCGCACGTCGTCCAGTTCCCCGCCCGGCTCCGGTGCGAGGGAGACGACGACGCGCGGCCGCTCGCCCCGCACGAGGTGGGTACAGCCGAACCCCCCTGTGCTGAGGGGGAGTTCGGCCGCGAACGTGCGGAGCAGGTGGTCGGCGGCGCGCAGATCGCGCAGACCGGCGTCCACCGTGAGGACGTCCATCGTGAGGTCGAACGGCGTGAGGTCGAACGGCGTGCGGACGGGCGGTGTCACGACGGCAGTACCCACACCGGGTTGGTGTAGAACCACAGGTCGGCCCACGGGTCGGCGTCGCCGACGACGTCGATCGCCGGGCCGGCCGGGTCGACGGCCGCCCCCATCGCGCCGACGGCGCCGCGGTTGCCGTCCGAGCCGCGCAGCCGCACGTACACCGGCCGGTCCACGCGTCCGAGGTCGTAGGTGAGCCGTACCGTGCCCCTCGACTTGTTCACCTCGTAGGTGCGGACGACCTTCGCGGTCGGGGCGGTGAACGTGTCCTTGTCGGAAACCGGCCCCGTGACATCGCCCTGGATGACGTCCACGCGCGCCAACGAGGGTTCGAAACCGGCCCAGTTGGCGCCACCGGCGAGCGCCACGTCGACCGTCAGCGTCACCTTCGTGCCCTTCCTCACGTGCAGGGCGCCGCCGAGGGTGGCCCAGCGGCTGGCACCGGAGACCCGCACGTCGAGCCCGCTGAGCAGCTGGCCGTGGTCGACCCAGATGCGCCCGGCGCGGATGCCGTCCATGACGGCGGCGTACGAGAAGCCGTCGGAGCCGACGTGGGTGCGGCTGTACTGGCCGGGCCAGTAGTCGCCCTGGGAGATGTCGATCCGGCCGCCGTAGACCGGGTCCTGGTAGCGGCCGTCGGTGTTGAAGTCGCCGCCGGGGCCGCGCACGGCGGTGTCGGCGTAGACCTGGTGGGAGTCGGAGTTGGCGGTGATCCACCAGGGCTTGCCCTCGGCGATCAGGCTGTCCCACAGGCCGCCGACGGTCGCCGTCATCCAGTCGAAGCCACCCCAGGTCCGGTAGCTCTCCAGGGGATATCCGGCAAAGGAGTTGGCGCTCGGGCTGTTGTCGTAGATACCTCGAGCGCGGGCCGGGCCGAGCGGGGCGGGCAGACCGGCGGCCTGGTGGCCGGGGGCGCCCTCGAAGCCGACGGCGATCTGGCGGCTCGCGGGCGTCGCGTCGCGCCACGCGCGGATCTCGTGCGGGGAGTCGACACCTCGCCGCGCCGGGTGGTTGGCGAGCACCAGCGCGTCCTTGACCTTCCGGCGTCGGACCTGCTCGCCGAGGAAGACCAGCCCCGCGACGGCGAGGGCCTCGTTGGCGGGCGTCGAGTCGGAGGCGCCCCTGACGCTGCCGTCGTAGTCGGTCTCGAACTGCTTCAGGACGGAGACCTCGTTACGTCCCGGGTGGACGAAGACGGTGCCGTGTTCGGCGCCCGGGATGTTCCACTCCAGGCCCTGGAAGACGAGAGTGTCCTCGTGTGCGGTCCGGGCCTCCTTGATGTCCGGGTTGACCTTCTCGACGCCGATCCTGGCGTGCGTGGCACTGCCGTGGTCGGTGATGACCAGCCAGTCCATGCCGTGTCTGGCGCCCTGCCGGACCTGGTCGACGACGCGGTACTTGCCGTCACTGCTGTACTGGGTGTGGATGTGGTGGTCGCCGGCCAGCCAGAGGAAGCCCGTGGAGCGTCGGCCGCCGCCGGCGGAGGCTGCCGGGGCGGCGGCGGCCGGAGTCGCTCCGGCCGTCTGGCCGAGCACGCTTCCGGCGGCCAACCCGGCGCCGAGCAGGCCGGCGCGGCGCAGCAGCGAACGGCGAGACCGCTGCTCGGGGCTGAGGGCCTGGTCGGGCACGGAGGCGTCGAAGGCGGCGGGCAGCGCGGGGGCGGCCTCGTGGTCGTGGTGGTGCTCGTGGCCGTGATGGTGATGGCCGTGCGCGTGTCCGTGCCCGTGTCCCATGTGCCCTCCCGATTGCCGCGGCCTTCTGCCGCGGCCTTGCGCGGCGCGCGTGTGCCGCGTGAGGAGGATGAGGGCGAAGCATGAACTGTGAACGACCACAGGGTGAGCGGCGGCCGACCCGGACACGGCAGCTGAGCAGTCAACCCGGGTGGGGTGATCCGAAGATCGGTTGTGCCTATGGCATGTTCATGCGAAAGGATGTGCGCATGATGCGACCCGCGCGTGCGCTGCTCCCCCTTCTCCTGTTGCCAGTTCTCCTCACGGGATGCGACGCGGACGAGAACGGCGGGACGGCCGCGGACAGCGCCGACCTCGACGCCGCCGCGCGCGGCTGGGGCGTCGCGCCGGAACTCGTCTATGTCACCCAGGTCTCCGGCTACACCGTGTTCCAGGCGTCGGTCGGCGAGTACGAAGACGAGTTCGTCGCCGCGTATCGGTCCGAGGAGGGTGCCACCAAGTTCGGCCTCTTCGTGGGTAGCGGCACGCTGACCGCGGAGAACTGCCCCGAGCAGCCGCTGGGCGAGGTGTCGGACAAGCAGGTCACCTGTGAGCAGGACGGCGACGCCTGGTACCGCACGGCAGGTGGCAGGCACGAATACGCGGTGCCCGACGACGGCGTGGTGATTCGTCTGATCGCCGACGCGGACAAGGTCGACCGCGCCACTCTGCGTAAGGCGGCCGAGGCGGTCCACCGGCCGGACGACGCCGAGTTGGCCGCGCTCCTGCCGACCGCCGACGGCGCGGACACCTGACAGGACGACACGAAGCCGACGGCCGGCCCTCGTGACCGGTCCCGCGGTACGCGCGGACGCGCGAACGCGCGAGGATCGGCAGCTCTCATTCCGGAACGGGCGACACGGGCCTGCCGCTCGGCTGGTCCTGGGGCCGTTGCCGCTTGCTGTGGCGTGGTCCTCACGGTGCTCATGATCCGTGGCGGCCCTCGCCACGCGTCTCGAAGACGAGACCGGCGCGGGCGCGAGCCGCAGCGGCGGCTCCACCACGTGCGCCCCGGCGGGAGCAGGGGCCTGAGCCGGCCCGCGACACGCGGTTCTGGCACGGCTGACGGTGGGCGTGGCCGACGGCGGGGTGTCGTCAGGGCGTCAAGGCTCCACGTCAGGACGGGGCGAGGACGCAGAACTCGTGACCCTCCGGATCGGCGAGACATGTCCACGGGACGTCGCCCTGGCCGAGGTCGAGGTCGGTGGCGCCGAGGGCCCGCAGCCGGTCCACCTCCGCCGCTCTGTCGTCACCGGGGTGCGGCAGCAGGTCAAGATGAACGCGGTCCGGCACGGTCTTCACGTCCGGAGTGCGGAGAAACTCGAGATACGGACCGACGCCCTTGGCGGAGCGCAACGACGCATGGTCGTCGGCCACCTCGTGCAGGGTCCAGCCCGTCGCCTCGCCCCAGAACCGGGCCATGGCCCGCGGATCCACGCAGTCGACCACCACGGCGGCGATAGGCCCGGTGTCCCGGTAGATCTCCCGGGGCTCCAGCACGCAGAACTCGTTGCCCTCCGGGTCGGCGAGGACGGTCCACGGCACGTTGCCCTGGCCGATATGCACAGGCGTCGCACCGAGAGTCCGCAGGCGCGTGACCAACTCCGCCTGATGGGCCGCGGAGGTGGTGGCGAGATCGAGGTGCACACGGTTCTTCGTCGTCGTCCTGGGTTCCGGGACGGGGACGACGTCGATGCCGACGGCGACCGGGTCGGGCCAGACGAGGCCGCCGACGGGTCCGACGTAGGTGGTGACACCGGGGCTGTAAGCACTCCAGCCGAGCGCCTCCGCCCAGAACCGGCCGACCGCCGAGTCGTCAACAGCCTTGATGTTCACCTGAACAGGTCGCAGCGCCATGCCCGCGATCCTATGCGCCCGTTCCGCAACGACCGCCGCAGGCGCAGTCGCTGACCTCTGCCGCGCCACACGGGCGCGATCAGCGACCCTCGCCCGCGAGCCGACCCCGCCATGGACACCTCGACCTGGACGGGCGGTCGGGCCGGCGGCGCACGCGGAGGGTGCGCGAAGCCTCGCCGTGCGGGCATGCCGTCAACATGTCAAGGGATACGGCGAAAGTGGGTCCGGAAAGATTTCAACTTTCGAAGGCTTGCCGAGACTGAGAACTCATAAGTTAAATCAAGACGTGAACTAAGCGTCGCAGCAGTGACCTTGGCGTACCGCCGCGGCTGCTGCCGGCGCTCTCGTGTCCTTTTCCCGACGCACCCGCAGGGACCTTAATGAGACTCAGATCCCTGGGTGTCGCGCTCGCCGCCACGGCAGCGCTGATCACCCTGCCCACCATCCAGCCACCGGTGGCCGCGGCCGCCGACGCCAACCTGTCCCAGGGCGGAACGGCAACGGCATTCTCGAACGAGAACGCCGGCACGCCCGCGCCCTACGCGGTCGACGGCGACACCGGCACCCGGTGGTCCTCGGCCGCCACCGACGACCAGTGGCTGCAGGTCGACCTCGGAACCGGCGCCACGATCAGCCAGGTCGTCGTCAACTGGGAGGCGGCCTACGGCAAGGACTACAAGATCCAGTCCTCGTCCGACGGCAGCACCTGGACCGACCTGCGCACGGTCACCGGCGGAGACGGCGGCACCGACACGCTCGCGGTCTCAGGCCAAGGCCGGTACGTACGTCTGCAGGGCATCCACCGGGCGACGCAATGGGGCTACTCCGTCTGGGAGTTCCAGGTGTTCGGCACCACCGGCGGAACCCAGCCCGGTAACTGCTCCACCGTCAACTCGGCGCAGGGCAAGACCGCTTCGGCGTCCTCGACGGAGAACGCCGGCACCCCCGCGTCCGCCGCGTTCGACGGCAACGACTCCACCCGCTGGTCCAGCCAGGCCTCGGACCCGCAGTGGCTGCGCGTCGACCTGGGCTCGTCCCAGGACATCTGCGGGATCGACCTGAACTGGGAGGCCGCGTACGGCAAGGACTTCCAGATCCAGGCCTCAGCCGACGGCCAGAACTGGAACACCCTCAAGACCGTCACCGGCGCGACCGGCGGTCGCGCCTCCTACGACGTCAGCGGAACGGGCCGCTTCGTCCGCGTTCTCGGGACGGCCCGCGGGACGGCCTACGGCTACTCGCTCTGGGAGTTCGCCGTCCGCACCACGTCCGGCGGCACCGGAGGCCCGGTCCAGGGCGGCGGCGACCTCGGCCCGAACGTGATCGTCGTCGACCCCTCCACACCCGACCTCCAGCAGAGGTTCGACCAGGTCTTCGCCCAGCAGGAGACCGCGCAGTTCGGCTCCGGCCGCTACCAGTTCCTGCTCAAGCCGGGAACCTACAACGGCATCAACGCCCAACTCGGCTTCTACACATCCATCTCAGGCCTCGGGCTGAACCCCGACGACACCCAGATCAACGGCGACATCACCGTGGACGCGGGCTGGTTCAACGGCAACGCCACGCAGAACTTCTGGCGTTCGGCGGAGAACCTGGCGATCACACCGTCCAACGGCACCGACCGCTGGGCCGTGGCGCAGGCCGCGCCGTTCCGCCGCATCCACGTCAAGGGCGGCCTCAACCTCGCCCCCAACGGCTACGGATGGGCCTCGGGCGGCTACATCGCCGACTCCAGGATCGACGGCACGGTCGGCCCCTACTCCCAGCAGCAGTGGTACACCCGGGACAGCTCCGTGGGAGGCTGGACCAACGGCGTGTGGAACATGACGTTCACCGGCGTCCAGGGCGCCCCGGCGACCAACTTCGACACCGGCCCCTACACCACGCTGGACACCACCCCGATCTCCCGCGAGAAGCCGTTCCTGTACCTCGACGGCAACGACTACAAGGTCTTCGTCCCCGCCAAGCGCACCAACGCGCGCGGCGTGTCATGGCCCGCCAACGCCGGGACCTCGCTCCCGCTCAGCCAGTTCTACGTCGTCAAACCCGGCGCGACCGCCGCCACCATCAACACCGCACTGGCTCAGGGCCTGAACCTGCTGTTCACGCCCGGCGTCTACCACCTCGACCAGACGATCAACGTCACCCGCGCCGACACCGTGGTGCTCGGGTTGGGCCTGGCGACCATCGTGCCCGACGGGGGCGTCGACGCCCTGCACGTCGCGGACGTCGACGGCGTCCGGCTGGCCGGATTCCTCATCGACGCCGGCGCCACCCGCTCCGACACCCTGCTGCAGATCGGCCCGGCCGGAGCGGCCGCGGACCACTCCGTCAACCCGACCACCATGCAGGACGTCTTCATCCGCATCGGCGGCGCGGGCCCCGGCCTGGCTACCGACTCCGTCGTGGTCAACAGCGACGACGTCGTCATCGACCACACCTGGATCTGGCGTGCCGACCATGGCGAAGGCGTCGGCTGGGAGACCAACCGGGCCGCCTACGGACTGCGGGTCAACGGCGACGACGTCCTGGCCACCGGCCTGTTCGTGGAGCACTTCAACAAGTACGACGTCGTATGGAGCGGCGAGAGAGGGCGCACGATCTTCTTCCAGAACGAGAAGGCCTACGACGCCCCCGACGCCGCCGCCATCACGCACGACGGCATCGTCGGATGGGCGGCCTACAAGGTCGCCGACACGGTGGCCGTGCACGAGGCGTGGGGTCTGGGCAGCTACTGCAACTACACGTCCGATCCCTCGATCGTGCAGCGTCACGGCTTCCAGGTCCCGGTCAAGGCCGGTGTCAGGATGCACAACCTCCAGGTGATCTCCCTGGGAGGCAAGGGCCAGTACGCCCATGTCATCAACGACACCGGCGCCCCGACCTCGGGGACGGACACCGTGCCGTCGAAGGTGACCTCGTTCCCGTGATCCACGGGAGGGACGGCGCATCGCACCGTTGAACCCGCTGCCGGGGCCATGAGCCAGTGGCCCCGGCAGCGGGCCGACGGGGTGCTTCGGTCGGCCGGCGGAAACGCGTGGCGGTGCCGGCGGTGCGTTCGCAGTCATGAGGGTGCCGACTCGGGGCACCCGGACGGGCATGAAGGCGAAGCCGGCAAGGCGCGTGCTGCTGACGACCGTTGTGCTGACGGTCCTCCCCTTCACCGTGTCGTGCGGTGACCAGGAACACGAGCGAGCCGGTGGAGCGGCCGGGGCGGGACCGCTCGCCCTCGCGGGATCCGGGACCCATCTCGTCATCACCACCGAGAACGGGCTCGTGCTGCGCCCCGCCGACGGCCGTCGGGTCACCCTGGACGATCGCGCCGACGGCGAATGGTCGCACGACGACGACACCTGGACCCTGGACCTCTCCTGCACGGACCGGGAGGGGGAGCCGGAGCGGGGTGAGGAAGCCTGTCCCCGAATGCCCTACGTCAAGGTGCCGGACGGCGTGAGTGTCACGGTCAGTGCCCGCAACGCGGGCGTCGACGTGGCGGGACTCGCCGCGGCGCTGGACGTCACGACCGTCAACGGCGATGTGACGGTGACGCGTTCCGGGAATGACGAGGCACCGGTGCGGCTGACCACCCGCAACGGCTCGGTGCGCGCGACGGCACTCGACGCGGCCCGGCTGCACGCGGCGACGACCAACGGTGACGTGATCCTCGCGTGCGTCACCGCGCCGTCGGTCGTCACCGCCGCCACCACCAACGGCTCGGTCGCCGTCACCGTTCCGCACGACGCCCCCGCGTATCTGGTCACGGCCGGTACGGACAACGGCCGGGCCACGGTGAGCGTGCCCACGAGCGCCGACCGCCAGGGCCCGGCTATGACCCTGACGACGGTCAACGGTGACGTCGGCGTGCGCCGCGACTGAGCCCGTCGGCCTCCACCGATCCCTCCGCCGATGCCGACGCCGAGGCCGTGTGCGCGGTCGGTTCGGGGCATCGGAGCTTCGGCTCGACGCTGTGGCCCTCGGCTCCTTCGGGCCCACCGCGGCCGAGTCCCCAGGACCAGGTGCCGGTTTCGGCCGCGGTGGGCCACGGCCGTGTATCGCGGGCATATCGAGAACCGCATACGGCGCCGCAACTGCCCTCCGTCTTCCATGGGGGCGTGAACCACAACGCATCCCTGTCCGCACCGCTCCGCCGCGCGCGCACGATCGTGCTGCTCTGCCTGGCGATCCTCGCCGCGGCGAGTGCCGCGTTCGTCGTACGGCGGCCGCTCATGATGTCCGCTCCGAGGTGCGCGGCCGGGCGGTGGCACGGCTGCTTCGACACCTTCAACGGCGTGGTGCTCATGACGTTGGTCGCGCTGCCGCTTGCCGTTCTGGTGGCGTGGGCTCTGGCGTTCCGTCGGCGTGCCGCCGGCGTCACTCGGGCGTGGCGGAAGTCGCTGGCCGAGGTGGGCATGATCCACGGGACGGTGCCGTTCCTGTGGCTGACCATGATGCCGGGCGGCGAGGCCGACACCGTCCCTGCCCGGGTGAGCCTGATACCGCTGCGGGATCTGGTCACGATGGGGCTCCTCGGGATCGTCGGCAACCTGCTGGTCTTCGCGTCGCTGGGGTTCTTCGCCCCGATGCGGTTCGCGGCGCTGGCGTCCCTGCCGCGGATCCTGGCCCTCGGGGCGGGCTCCTCGACCCTGGTCGAAACCGCACAGTACGTCCTGCGGCTGGACCGGGTGTCCTCCGTGGACGACGTCCTGGTCAACGCCACCGGCGCCGTGCTGGCCGGCCTCGCGTCGCGCCGCTGGTGGCGCACCACAGCGCAACCGCCGTCGGACCGGGCTCGCCCCGCGCCGGCACCGGCAGGCTGAGTCGCGTGCCCGGATACACACGTGTCCGCATACGCCGGCGATATTCGGTGCTGCCTAGGCTTCGGACATGCGCGTACTGATCGTGGAGGACGAGCCCTACCTGGCCGAAGCCGTCCGTGACGGTCTGCGGCTGGAGGCGATCGCCGCCGACATCGCGGGCGACGGCGACTCCGCCCTGGAACTGCTCAGCGTCAACTCCTACGACCTCGCGGTCCTCGACCGCGACATCCCCGGCCCCTCCGGCGACGAGGTCGCCCGGCGCATCGTCGCCTCCGGCAGCGGCATCCCGATCCTCATGCTCACCGCTGCCGACCGGATCGACGACAAGGCGTCCGGCTTCGGGCTGGGCGCCGACGACTACCTCACCAAACCGTTCGAGCTGCGGGAGCTCGTCCTTCGGCTGAGGGCGCTCGACCGCAGACGCGCATACGCCCGGCCCCCGGTCCACGAGCTCGCGGGCCTGCGGCTCGACCCCTTCCGCCGGGAGGTCTTCCGCGACGGACGTTACGTCGCGCTCACCCGTAAGCAGTTCGCCGTCCTCGAAGTCCTCGTCACCGCCGAGGGCGGGGTCGTCAGCGCCGAAGAGCTGCTGGAACGGGCCTGGGACGAGAACGCCGACCCCCTCACCAACGCCGTACGCATCACCGTCTCCGCACTGCGCAAGCGGCTCGGCCAACCCTGGATCATCGCCACGGTGCCCGGCGTCGGCTACCGGATCGACGTCGGTACGAACACCGTCGCCCCCGGCGGGGACAGCGCAACCGGCAGTAACGCCACCGACCCCGGCGGCAGTCGTGCCTAGACGCCCAGGGCGCAGCGCCCGGCTGAAACTGACCCTCAGCTATGCCGGATTCCTCTTCGTCGCCGGCACTCTCCTGCTGGCCGTCATGTGGGTGTTCGTGCTGCGATGGCTACCGGCCCACGACCCCAGGTCCCTCCAGGAGAGGTTCGGCGCCGTGATCATCGTCGGGCCCAACCGCTCCGACCTCCTGCGCGGCTTCGCCCCCGCCGCGGCCACGGCACTGGGCTTCCTCCTCGTGTTCGGCCTCCTGGGAGGATGGTTCCTCGCCGGCCGGATGCTCGCCCCACTCACACGGATCACGGATGCCGCACGGACGGCCGGGAACGGGTCCCTGTCCCACCGGATCCGCATGAAGGGCCGCCAGGACGAATTCCGCGAACTCTCCGACGCGTTCGACTCGATGCTCGACCAACTCGAGTCCCACGTCGCCGAGCAGCAGAGGTTCGCCGCGAACGCCTCCCACGAACTGCGCACCCCGCTGGCGATCTCGCGGGCCCTTCTCGACGTCGCCCGCAGGGACCCCGCGCGGGACCGGGGCGAACTCGTCGAACGCCTGCACGCCGTCAATACGCGGGCGATCGACCTCACCGAGGCCCTTCTGCTGCTCAGCCGCGGCGACCGCGCAGACTTCACCCGCCAGAGCGTCGACCTCTCCCTCCTCGCCGAAGAGGCCGCCGAAACGCTGCTCCCCCTCGCCGAACAGCGTCGGATCACGCTCGACGTCACCGGCGGGGCGGCTCGGACCAGCGGCTCGGCGGAGCTCCTGCTGCGGATGGTGACGAACCTCGTCCAGAACGCCATCGTGCACAACCTGCCCGCCGGCGGCACCGTGACGGTCCACACCGAGGCGGACGGCGACACGAGCGTGCTGCGGGTCGAGAACACGGGCCGTCGGCTCCCACCGGAACTGGTACCGACCCTCACCGAACCCTTCCGGCGCGGAACGGAACGCGTACGCACCGACGAACACGCCGGCGTCGGCCTCGGCCTGGCCATCGTGCACAGCATCGTCCGCGCCCACGACGGGACCCTCGACCTCGTCCCCCTCCCCACCGGAGGCCTCCTCGTCACGGTCCGGCTCCCCGGTACGCCGTAGGCGCTCGTCCCCGAGTCCCGAAGTGGCTGCGGTATGCCGGGCGAACGTCGGGGACGAGACGAGCGGGTCTGGAGCATGGACCGCCGCCCGGCGGCAGAGCGCGCTTCACCGCCCCGGCGCCGCGCCCCCGATTCCGGCACCACGGCCCCGGCGGACTCGGCCGAGCCGACCGGCCCGCCGCCGGGGGGACCGACGGGCAACGCCAAAGGAGGCGACCGCGACACGGCCTCCGCCACGACCTGGTCTGCGCCGCGACGGCCACCAGGACCGCCGCGCCGGACGTCGGGCCGGCGCGAAACCGGCCCGCACCACCGGCGCAGCCACGCCGCTCGGTCCGGGGGCGGGCAGAGGCGCACGCATCGGTTCACGGCGAGCCGCGGGGCCGGTGGCCGGACGCTGATGTGGCGACGCATCGCGGACAGCCATCGGATCCCGTTCCGCGCCGGATGCGCGGGGGCGGCGCTGCTCCTCCGTCCCCGCACGTCGGCTGTGGTCAGGCGGCCGCGGTGAAGGTGTAGTGCCCGGCCGGCAGGTGGTAGCTCGCCGGGCCTGTCGGGATCGCCTGCGCGGGGGCGACGACCGATTCCGGCCGTGGGGTGGGCACGGTGACGGTGGCGAACGTGTTGACGGGGACGGTGACGTGAAGTTCCAGCAGACTGCCGGAGACCGACCAGTTGCTCGACGCGCTGCCGTAGGGAGTGGCGTACGTGCTGACGGCGGAGGTCAGGCCACCGCCGGGCCGCGGCGCGATGCGCAGAGAGGCGTAGCCGGGGCCGGCGGGGCCGAGTCCGCCGACCTGGCGATAGAGGAAGTCACCGACCGAGCCGAGACCGTAGTGGTTGAAGGAATTCATGCCCGGGTCGTTGAACGAGCCGTCGGTACGGATGCCGTCCCAGCGTTCCCAGATCGTGGTGGCGCCCTGGTCGATCATGTAGCCCCAGCCCGGGAAGCCGCGCTGCAGCAGTATCCGGTAGGCGGTCTCGACATGGCCGTGGTCGGCCAGCACGGGCAGCAGGTTCTCCACGCCGAGGAAGCCGACGCTGAGATGTCCGTCCGTCGCCGCGACCTTGGCGGCGAGCTTGTCCGCGGCCGGCCGGGCCAGGGCGGAGGGCAGCAACTCGAAGGCCAGCGCCAGCACATACCCCGTCTGGGTGTTGCCACGGACGGTGCCGTCGTCCGTGACGAAGCGCGCGCGGAAGGCCGCTGCCACCTGGTCGGCGAGCTGTCCGTAGGCGGTGGCCTCCGCGCTGCGGCCGGTGGCGGCCGCCATACGGGACACCAGACGGGCCGACCAGGCGAAGTAGGCCGTGCAGATGAGGTCCTGAGCCGTGTTGTCGTTGACGTTCAGCCAGTCGCCGAAGGTCTGCTGATTGCGTATCAGGTCGCTGCCGGAGGTGTCGCGCAGATAGTCGACCCACTGGGCCATGGCCGCGAAGTGATCGTCGATGACGGTGAGGTCGCCGAATCGCTGCCACAGCGTGTAGGGAAGGATCGTTCCCGCGTCACCCCATCCCGCGGTGCCGGAACCGGCGATGACCGCGGGAGCGACGTCGGTGAAGGCGCCGTTGGCCTGCTGGGCGTCCGTCAGATCGTCGACGAACTTGGTCAGGAGGGCGTGCGTGTCGAGATTGAAGGCGGAGGTCGCGCAGAAGGCGGCGATGTCGCCCGTCCAGCCCAGGCGTTCGTCCCGCTGAGGGCAGTCGGTCGGGATCGAGAGCATGTTGCTGCGCTCGCCCCACACGATGTTGTGCTGCAGCTTGTTGATCAGCGCGTCGGAGGTGCTGAACGTGCCCGGCTGCCCGGCGTCGGTCCATACCGCACGGCCGATGACGGTGGTGTCGTCGGGCCGGAAACCGGAAGGCAGTCCGCTGAGTTCGACGTAACGGTAGCCGTGGACGGTGAACCGGGGCTCGTACGTCTCGACGCTCCCGGTGCCGGCGAGTTTGAAGCAGTCGGTGGCCTGGGCGGCGCGCAGGTTCGTGGTGTAGAGCGTGCCGTCGGGGTTGAGGACCTCCCCGTGCCGGACGGTGACCGTGGTGCCGGCGTCGCCGCGCACCGCGATGCGGTTCCAGCCGGTGAAGTTCTGCCCCATGTCGAAGATCCACACCCCCGGCTGCGGCTGGGTGATCGACACGGAACGGAACTCGTGCTGGACGGTGACACCGTTGTCTACCTGGGCCACCAGCGGGGGAGTGGGCCCGTCGTGCACGGCGACGGTCACCCAGTCGCTGTCGTCGAAGCCGGCCGAGGCCCACCCTTCGGTGTGCAGACGCGCGTCGTAGGTTTCGCCGTGGTACAGATCGTCCGCCGTGATGGCGCCGGTGCCGGTCTTCCAGCTGCTGTCCGTCGTCACCAGTTGAGTGGATCCGTCGGTGAACGTGATGAGCAGCTGCGCCGCGTAGAACGGCTGAGTGCCGTAGCGCTGGTTGCCGGCGAAGCCCAGACTGCCCGAGAACCAGCCGTTGCCGAGCCATGCGCCGAGCGCGTTCGCTCCCCGCCGGATGTGCGCGGTGACGTCGAACACCTTGTACTGCACGCGCTTGGTGTAGTCGGTCCACCCGGGGGCCAGCACGTCGTTGCCGACCTTCGCACCGTTGAGCCGGGTCTCGTGCAGACCGAGTGCGGTGGTCAGCAGCCGTGCCGAGGCGATTCGCCCACGCACGGTGAAGCTCTTGCGCAGGAGAGGGGCCGGCCCGACGACCCGGACGCCGGATCCCCATGGGCCGCCACCGTACGAGGCGACCGCGCGGGCCGCGGGCCAGTCCCCGTCGTCGTATCCGGGGTCTGCCCACCCCGTGGGCCCGTCCTGGTGCGCCTTCCAGGATCCGTCTGTCACCACGGTCGGGCCGCCGGGCACCACGAGCTTGGCGATGACCCCGGCCGGTGACTGGCTCGTGTTCCGGCTCGCGACCGCGATCGTGTTGTCGCCGCTCCGAAGGTGCGCGGTGACATCGACCAGCGCGGCGCTCTTCCACGAGTCGGCCACTCGTCTCGAGGTGCTCACCGGAGCCCCGTTGACCCAGACATCCGCGGTGTCGTCCCCGGTCACCATCAGGCTCGCGACGGCGGGGACGCCGGTCAGGCTGAAGGTGCGCCGGAAGAAGCGGGTGGCGGCGGGTACTCCGGCCGAGGGATCGCCCTCCGGGTACCAGATCCAGTTGGCACCCGACAGGTCAGGGTCCGGCGGCCGCCCGATGAACGCGGCGGACCACTCGTCCGCAGCGGCCAGCAGCCCGGTCTCGAACCACCGCGGCTTGCTCCACGAGGACGCCCGGCCCTGGACGTCCCAGACACGCGTCCGCCAGAAGTAGCGCGTCAGGCTCTTCAGGGGCTTGCCTGCGTAGGCGATGTCGATCTGCCGGTCGGACGGGACCCGGCCGCTGTCCCACAGGTCGCCGGAGCCCCGGGCCGTGGACGAGACCTGGATCCGGTAGCCGCCCTGGCGCTGCTGCTGGTCCGTCGAGTCGAGGACCCAGCCGAAGCGCGGGTGGGCTGTGTCCACGCCCAGCGGACTGGCGCGACGCTCCACGGTGCAGGTGTCCACGCTCAGCGGTGAAGGCGCGGCCAGATCGGGGGCGGCGACCTTGGCGTACCAGGGGGCCGTTCCGTAGGCGCCGAGATCGCGGGCGGCGGGCCACTCTTCGGCACCGGAGCCGGGCTGCTCCCAACCCGAGGACACGGTCCTGCCCGCGACCCACCGTCCGTCGGTGACGACATCGGTCGTGCCACCGGTGGTCACGACGCGCAGCCGTCCGATGACCCCGGCCGAGCCGCCCTGGTTCCGGCTTGCGAGCGCGATCGTGTTGCTCCCCGTGGTCACGGCCGACCGAAGATCCACGTACAGCGCGTTGCGCCAGGACCGGGCGACTCTGGGCGAGCCGGCCAGAGGCTTCCCGTTGAGCCACACATCGACGGTGTCGTCGCCGGTGACGACGAGCTGTGCGTCGGTCACCTCGCCCTCCGCGACGGTGAAAGCGGTACGGAAGTAGCGGTGTCCGGTGGGGGCGTCGGTGCCGGGATCCCCTTCCGGATACCAGATCCAATGGGCCCCGGACAGCTCGACGGGCTCGGCGCGCGGTGTGCCGGTGGCCGCCTGTGCGCGGCCGGCGGCTCCCGTCGCGAGGGCACCCGCAGCCAGCGCCGACGCCGTGCCGAGGAAGTGGCGTCGACTGAACGGGGGCCGTTCGGGGTGCGTGGGCGAGTCGGGGGTGGGGGGAGTGGTCTGGCTTGCCAACGGAGTACTCCTTCACGCGGGTCAGGCGAAGCAGGACGGCCGGGCTGAGAGGCGGGCTCGGACGGCTGCGCCCGGTCCGGGCGCAGCCTGTGGTGGGTGGACGACGGCCGGTTCGACGGCAGCACACAGCGAGCTCCGACAGTTCGGTTGAATCGTTTCAAACTGCCAAGGCGATGGAAAACTATGAGAGTTGACGAGTGACGTCAATAGATCCGCCGCGTCGTTCGCTTGCGTGCGCACCCCCACCGGGTGGCGGCGCGTCGTGACTTCGGTGGGGCGTCAGCGCACGCCGGAGCCCGAAGGGGCCGGGTCGGTGCGCCCGCCGGGACCGTGGTGTGCGCGGCGCGGGCCTGGCGGCCTGCCGCCGCCGCGCACAACGGGGGACCCTCAGGACGGGTTTCCCGGCATGTCTTCGCCCGGCCCGACGGTCACGGACCCGGCCGCCCGATAGGCGGGTCGACCACCAGGCCGCACCCGAAGGTCGAGCGGCAGCAGGGGCTCCTCTCCCCGTTCGTCGCCGTCGGGCGGCGTGCTGACTCGCCGCAGGAGTTCGGCTCACACGGTGAGGGCGCGCCGAAGTCCGACGAGGGTGACGACGTATGGCGCCACGCGGTCAATTGGAATGCGAGCACGTATTCTCTCGGCGGTCAAGTACTGTTTGGCCGACCAGATATCTCGCAATGCGTCAAGGTTTTGTCGGGTAATTGGGTGAAGCCTTCTTCGATGGCGCAGGAAAGTAAACTCCCGCACATTGTGCGATTGATCCCTCCTTGGTTGCCGACCGCCGGTGTACGCTTTCACGGCACACGAAATTGCTCTCCGGTTGGTAGTCCGGACCGCAGGTCACCGGTTTTCCGTTCTGCGTCAACGTCCTCCCCTTTGGGGAGTCCTGGTGTGCTCCGAGTAGGAGAAGAACTCTGCACTGGGAGTACTGTGTCTGAAATGCGCATTGTCATCGCCGGCGGCGGGCTCGCCGGGCTGACGCTGGCCCACTACCTGAACCGGAACGGCCTGGACGTGGCCGTCTACGAGCGCGACGCCGATATCGCGGCACGCGAGGCCGGGTACCGGATCCACATCAACTCCACCGGCACCTCCGCGCTGCACGCGGCGCTGGAGCCTCGCCTGTGGGAGCTGTTCCTGGCGACCTGCGGCATGCCGAGCGAGGACATGCTCCTCTTCGACGAGCAGCTCAACCTCCGCCCCGGCCGGGACAGGTCGGCCACCGAGGGCACCGGCGTGCCCGCCGACATCCCCGAGCACCTGGTGGTGTGCCGTTCGACTCTGCGCCGCATCCTCTACCTCGGCCTGGAGAAGGCCGTGCACTTCGGTGCCAGGGTCACCGGCTACCGCACCCACCTCGACTCGTCGATCACCGTGCTGCTGGAGGGCGGTGCCACGGTCGAGGCCGACGTCCTTATCGCCGCGGACGGCATCAACTCGGCGGTCCGCGCACAGCGCCTGCCTCAGGTCCAGGTCGCCGACCTCGGCTCCCGTCATATCGCCGCGAAGATTCATCTCACCGGCGAGGCGAAGGCCAAGCTGCCCGCAGAGCTGTTCAATGCCTTCTCGCTGGCCTACGACGCCGACTTCACCGGGTTGACCCTCGGCCCGCTGGAGCGCACCGACCCCGCATCACCGCTGATCGCCGAGCAGGACCCCGGCTTCCGGCGCGAGGCCACCGCCGACTACGCGCTGAGCATCTTCAACTCCCTGCCCGACCTGATGCTCCCCGACGACGAACTCTTCACTGCCGACCCCGACGAGCTCAAGGCACACGTCCTGCAGCGCGTCGCCGGCTGGCACCCGGCCCTGGTCGACACCGTCCGGCTGTGGGACACCGCCACCGTGCAAGCCCTCAAGTGCCGCAGCTGCGTACCCGTCGACGCCTGGGAACCGTCCAACATCACCGTCATGGGTGACGCGGTCCACGCCATGAGTCCCGCGCTGGGCATCGGAGCCAACACCGCACTGCGCGACGCACACACCCTGGGTGATCAGCTGCTCGCCGTCGCCGCAGACGGTAAGCCGCTCCTCGACGCCGTCGCCGGATACGAGCGGGCCATGCGCGACTACGCGTACCACGCCCTGCGTATGTCCGCGTTCGTCGGCCAGAGGGTGATCGGGCACCTGCCCCTGCCCGAATAGTCACCGCCCTGCTCGGGCGGCGCCGAAGGGCACCGCCCGAGTTCACCGCCCTCGCACACCGAATTGGCCACATTCACGACATGCCTCGGCCGCACGACGGCGGGCGCCCTTCACCGCCCCAGTGCCGCGCCGCCGTTGATGTGCAGCAGTTGCCCGGTCATGTAGGCAGCCTCGGGCGAAGCCACGTAGTGGACGGCGGCGGCGATCTCCGACGGCAGGCCGGCACGGCCCGTCAGGGACTGGGCGACCCGGGAGGCGACGAAGTCCGGCGTGGCGCGGTCTCCGAAGAACTCGGTGTCGGCGACGAATCCGGGGGCGACCGCGTTCGCGGTGATGCCTTCGGGGCCGAGCCGCTGGGCGAGGTCGTACGTGTAGCTGTTGATCCAGCCCTTCGAGCCGCCGTAGGAGCCGGCGCCCCGCAAGGAGGCGATCGAGGACAGCTGGATGATGCGGCCCCCGGGGCGGCGCATGTGGGGGAGCAGAGCCTCGGTGAGGAGAACGGCGGTCAGGACGTTGGCGTCGAAGTTGCGGCGGTAGCTGTCGGCGATCGCGGCGAGCGAGCCGTCATGCGAAGGAGCGACGTTGCCGCCGGCGTTGGCGACCAGAACTCCGAGAGGTGTCTCGTCCTCGGTGATGAACTCGACCGCCCCACTCACCTGTTCGGGGTCCGAGAGGTCGACCGCGTACCAGTCGGCCGTCGACTCGCCATGGGCGTCGTTCAACTCCTCGGCGGCCTTGCGCAGCATGTCCGCGCGTCGGCCGAGCAGGACGACACGGTCCCCGTCGGCGGCGAACTTCCGCGCGGTCGCCAGTCCGATGCCGGTGCCGCCTCCTGACACCACAACACGGCGCTGCATCAGGGCCGTCCTTCCCGCTGCGTCATCGTCTTCGGATGTGAATCGAGGTCATGAGTGTGTACAGCACGCGCGACGCTACGGAGCGCATGACGCCTCGTCAAGTGGTCGTGCGGCGGGCAGCAGCGGTCAGGCTCGGGGGATCGGCGCCGATCCGCCGTCCGTCCAGGCTCGGGGGATCCGCCTCCGCGCCTGACGACCGCCCAAGCGGCACGACCCGGACGGCCGGACGGCCGGACGGCCTCGCGGCTTCGTACCGATCGGCCGGGAGTCGGCTCGCCCCTGCCGCGACACGACCTGGTAGGAGGGGCGCCGGCTCGAGGGCTCGGCCCTCTGCCACGCACGCATGGCGGCCATCGCCGCATTATGCGGGAATGATGCTGTACAGGTCGTAAGGCACGTACGGGAGGTTCGGCCGGTATGCCGGTGGGGGCTGTCGTCGGGCGGAGGGCGAGCGGAGGGGCGAAGCGGAGGGTCGGTGGCTGGTCGGTGGCATGGAGGGAACGAGGGCCTATGCGCGGGACGCCCGGTGCCGGTCGGCGCCACGGTATGCACGGCACGCAGCTGAGCGGGCGGGTCGCGGTCGTCACCGGTGCCGCCCGCGGGGTCGGTGAGGCCCTCGCGCGACGCCTTTCCAGTGCCGGGATGCTCGTGGCGCTGGTCGGACGCGAGGAGGAATCGCTCCGCCGGGCGGCTGCCTCCCTGCCCAACCGGAGCGTCTGCATCGAAGCCGACGTCACCGATGTCGCAGCCCTGGACCGAGCGGCCCGGCAGGTCAGTGGAGCGCTGGGCCGGGCGAGTGTGGTCGTGGCCAATGCCGGCATCGCCACCGGCGGCCCCTTCGTCCGCACTCCGGCCGACCTCTGGCAGCGGGTCGTCGACGTCAATCTCACCGGATCCGCCAACACCGCCAGATCGTTCCTGCCCCATCTCGCCGACACCCGCGGCTACTTCCTCCAGATCGCCTCCACCGCGGCATTCGGCTCCGCCCCGATGATGAGCGCCTACTGTGCTTCCAAAGCCGGTGCGGAGTCGTTCGCGCTGGCCCTGCGCGGCGAGGTGGAAGCCGACGGCATCGCGGTCGGAATCGCCTACCTTCACTGGACCGGGACCGACATGGTCACCGGCATCAGCGACCACCCCGTCCTGCGGGCCCTGCGCCGCAATCAGCCCCGTTTCGCACAGCGCGTACACAGTCCCGACCAGGTGGCCGACTGGCTGACCACCGGCATCACCCGCCGCGCCCGTCACATCTACGCACCTCCGTGGCTACGCTGGTGCCAGCCGTTGAGGCCTGCCTTTCCGGCGATCGTCACCCATCTCGCCCGGCGTGAGCTGCGCCGGCTGTCGCCGACGGAGCTGGCCGGTGACGTCGGAGTCCTGGGCGTCGGCGGCCGCGCCGACTGGGACGCCCACCGAGCATCCACCCGCCCCCCTCGGTTCGAGTAGTCACTCCACCCGTCGACAGCGGACTCAGGGGACTCAGGGGACTCAGGGGACTCAGGGGACTCAGCGGACTCAGGGGACTCAGGGCCGGTCTCTCGGCGGGGTGTTTGCATCGCGTGGTCGGACGGACCGGCGGTGACCTTCGGCGACTCGCAGAGCACCGTGGACGAGGTCGTCGGCCGCGGGGCTTGTCATGCTTTGCCGCCGAAGAAGACCTGCACGTCCTGGATGAGCCCGTCCCGGACCGTGATCGCCTCCATGTTGCGGTGCCTGGCGCCCGTTGTGAGCACGTACTCGTAGTGGACGAAGACGACCTCTTCGTCCGCGGGTATGACGTGGAGCAGGCGCTGCTCCGTCATCCGGTCGGCCGTGGGGAAACACCGCTCGAAGAACGTCGCCTTGTCGATGTGATCGTCCTGTGGGCTGGTGAACGAGAATCCGTCGGCGTAGAGAGCGAGGGCGGCGTCGCGGTCCTGCGACCTGTAGTGCTGAAAGGCCGCTTCGACGACGGCTTTCGGACTGCTGGTCATACGGGCTCCTCGGTCGGACGGCAGGCCCTGTCTCGCCACCGTACAACCGCGATTCGCGCCCTGCGGCGGCGAGGCCGCCGCGGCACCGGCCCCACGGTGCCTCATCTCCGGCCCCAACCTCAGGCCGCCACCTCCGGCCGCCCGCCAGTGCCCGGGAAGCCGAGAGATGCACCCTTTGCCTCAAGGGGGTGTCCCGAGGCAGGACAAAGGACATGGCTGTGGGCCCCGGTTTTTCCGGGGCCCACAGGCCGGGTGTCGTCGGCTGGGTCACCAGCGATACCAGCGGCCCTTGCGGCCGCCGGTGTCCGCACTGCGCATCACGAAGCCCAGCAGCCAGACGACCAGCACGATGACGGCGATCCACCACAGAGCCTTCAGCGCGAAGCCCGCGCCGAAGAGGATCAGAGCCAGAAGCAGAACGAGAAGCAGGGGAATCATAGTTATCAACCTTCGTTGCTCCTGGTGCCCGGCGATTCGAAGAACATACGGCCGATTCGCCTGGTTTTCTTTAGCGTTCTAAGGGAATTGGAAGCAGTTCCCTCCGCGGCGGCGGGGCGGGCCGACCAGTGTCGCACGGGGCTTGCGCATCCGCTGGTGTCGCGGCCGCGGTATGGCTGGGTCGAGCGGGGCGCGGGCGGCGGTCTGGGGCAGGGGGTGGCGGCCCGATGTAATGAAGCTGGCCGCTTGTGTCGTAGCGGTCGAGCGCAAGGGACGACGGTGCGCTGAGTGCCGCCCGACTCACCTCATTGAGTCAGCGGTTGTCAGGACGCCGAACACGTGGCCGTCATCGGAGGCGTGCCCGCCGCAGCCGACGTACTCGCGAGGAAGCCGAAGGTGGTGCTCGCCCCCGCCGTCAACGTGCCGTTCCACCCTGCGTTGCGCACCGTCGTCCCGGTCAGCGTGCCGTTCCAGGCCTGGGTGAGCCGGCTGTCCGTCGGGAGTACGAGGGTCACCGCCCAGGAAGAGATCGCCGCCGTGGACGAGGTGTTGGTGACCGTCACCTCACCCTGGTAGCCGCCCTGCCACACTGACACCGCCCGGAAGGCCGCCGAGCAGCCACCGCTCCCGGGGTCCCCGGGGTCACCAGGGTCACCCGGGGTGAGCAGGGCCGACAGCGCCGGGTACCAGCGGGCCGCCATCTTGGCGTCGCCGGAGGCGTTGGGGTGGACGCCGTCGTAGGTGTCCGTGGCCGTGTCGAAGCCCGTCCACTGGTCGACGACGGTTACCGGCGACTGCGCGGTGGTGATTCCCTGGGCCCAGGCCGGAATGCGCTGGTTGAAGGCCACTGTACGAGCGGCACACTCGGCGCAGCTGCTCGGATTGATCGGGATGAGCTGGGCGACCAGCACCTTCATCGCCGGGTTGCTGGCCCGCATCTGGCCGACCAGCTTGGTGTACGCGGCGAGGATGGTGTCCGGCGCGATGCTGCTCCAGACGTCGTTGGTGCCGAAGTGCATGACAACGATGTCTGGCAGGGTCGCCGCCAGCCATCCAGGCAGCAGGTTCTGGTCGGCTGTGGCGGTGGCCTGGAAGCCCCCGTGGCCCTCGTTGTCGGCGTCGTGCGTGAGGGCGCAGCTCTGGGCGTTCAGTGTGCCGACGAAGTCGATGTCGGTGTAGCCGGCGTTCTGCAGCTGGTTCCAGAGGAGGGAGCGCCAGCAGCCGGGGGAGCCGGTGATGGAGTCGCCGAGCGGCATGATGCGTACCGGGGTCGCGGCCGCGGCGGACGGGGCGGCGGCCATGCCGAGACCGGCGGCCAAGACGAGCAGGGCGGCCAGGAAAGCGGCGAGGAGGGGGTGACGACTGCTGCGCACGGGGTGTCCTTCCCGAAGTGGGGCGGGAGTGGGAGTGCGGTACGCGTGCATGGGAGCGCTCCCATCGCGGCGTGTTCGTTCATCAAGCCACCGTTGTCGCTGGCGCGTCAATAACTCGGACAGGCCCGGACCGAGTCGGTCACGGCGCGAGAACGCCGTACGCCGCTGTCTCGGCCTCCGAGGGCTCCGCGGCCTCCGAGGCCTCCGCGTCGCCGGGGCGAACGCGGGCTGGGGTCCTTGTCGACGAGCGGCGCACGGACGCCCTCCGCCGGATCTGGGTGCCGGAGGAAGTCGCAGGTGATCCGTCAGGCCTGAACACGGCCTCCAGGGTGGGTGTTTCACGCATCCGGCGGAGGGTGGCCAGGCGCACTGTTGATCATGGTTGTGCGGTGGGGAGCGCGACGCGTGAAGCACTCGTCGGCGACCGGGAGGATCACGGGCTTGTCCGCCGGAGTGATAGCGGTGGGCGGGCAGATGTGTGCAGTGCTCAGTGCGGGCGCGCCGAGGAGCCGTAGCCGTCACTGTGACGGAGGACGGTGACGGCTGCGGTAGGTGCCGGCCACGCTTGGATGAGGTACCACTCGGTCACCCCTTCAGGGGCGAGGTCGACTGCGGTGTCTCGGCCGCGGGCGTGAATGCGCAGCCGGTAGTCGCCAGGGCCGTTGAACGACAGGACGGGAAGTTCTTCGTCCAGGTCGTCCATCAGGCCGCGGACCATGAGATCCCCCGACGCGGAGTGTGCGGAGAGCTCCACGATCTCCTGCCAGTCTTCGTTGCCGGGTGCTGGTGCTGGTGCTGGTGCTGGTGCGGGTGCGGGTGCGGGTGCGGTTTCGTGGAATGTGACGGTGACGTCCACGTCGCCGGTGTGGATGCCGGTGCGGACGACGGTGACACCGTCGATCACCTGAACGAGCCCGTTGTGCTCGTACTCCAGATCTGGGGCGGTGGGTCCCTCCTCGTCGTTGATGGTGAACTGGTGGTACTGCACCGGGACACGTCCGCTGCCCCGTTCGATCTCGTCGCTCATCCGCAGTCCTTCGTCGGGGTGCCGGCTATTTGATCTCAGCACAGGATGCCGACAGGGATGCGGCAGGCCGTGTTCCGGTCCTGCGTGATCCTGGTCCTGTCCGTAGGCCGGATGGGATGGCTCGCGGTGCCCTGCTTGCCCGGCGGGACACCCGGCCCCGAGCATGGACATGGCCTTGGACCGGGCCGTCGGCCGTGACCGGCAGGGACGTGTCCAGCCCTACGCCCGCACTGCCGGGGCCGCGAGCTCCGGTTGCCCGTCGGCCGACGGGCACGCAACGCGTGGTGCCGTACGCACACGGGCAGCCGCAGGTTCTTCCTGTCCGCGGGTCCGACTCACACGTCCTCGGTGTCCCGCACGTCGATCTGGCACGCCAGGTCGGGAATGACATCGAGCTGGTTCTTCACCGCCTCACGGACATCGCCGGCCAGTGACACCGACACCCCGGCGGGGACGTCGGGAGCGTCCGGGCGGTTGACGGATGACACGATCGCGTCGGGATCCATTTCCTCCAGTGCGTGGAGAACCTCGTCGACTCGGTCGCTCCGCACGGTTGTCGAGACGTAGGTACGGACAGTCATGGTTGTCTCCCTTGTCGTAACCGGACTCCTCGGCCCGTCATCCGTCGTCCTCGTCGGGCGGGCACGAGACCACGGGCATCACGGAACCCATGCCGCCAGCCTCGCCCGTCCGGAGCCCGTCCGCATTCGCACTCCTCCACGCGGGCGTCAGGCCCTGGTCCCGCACTCTCGGGCGGAGCAGAACCCGGAGGCTGGGAGGGTCTCCCATGACCAGCTCAGAGCGTGATCATCGTCCTGTCGAGTCCGTCCCGGCCAAGGAACAGGCGGTGCGCGGGGCGAAGCCCGCCAGGCGGCCGTGGGACGCGGCCGGGGATGCGGAGCGTGTCGGCGATGCGAACGGGCGCAGTGGTGAGCCAACAGGTGTCTCCTGGCTACCCCCCCACCCGTCTCCCGCGGGAGGGGGAGGGCGGGCGGGTCGGTTCGGCCGACCGCCCGCCTTTGGTGAAACCCTTCTTCTGGGGCGTCGGTCGTGGTCAGGCGAGCCTGAGCAGGGTGTAGTCGTCGCAGTATCCGGCCGAGGAGCCGGCGTTCTTGTAGCAGTAGACGGCGGCCGAGGTGGTGGTGGCGCCCGTCGTGAAGAAGATCGGCTGCTGGGCGTAGGACGTCGTCGAGGTCCGCGAGTACGTTTCCGTCCCGCCGAAGCCCTTCACGCCGACTGCCACTTCCTCTCCGGCGGTGGCTGCTTGGCCCAGCCGGCCAGCAGGTAGGTGCCGCCGGAGGTGAGACCACCGACCGTCTGGACCGCTCCGCTGGCGCTGGCCCCGTTTCGCAGGGAGTACGTTCCGCTGCGTGGGTTGGACGCGACCACGCTGGACTCCGTACCGGCGCTCTGGGTCCAGGGAGTCAGGGCACCCGTCTCGAGCCCCGGGTTGGTGACTGTGTTGGTGGCGGACGACGGGGCCTCCACCGCGAGGTCGTGCGACTCCTCCTACGCCAGCGGTTTCCGGGCGGCCTCCCACCTCCTCGCCGAGCACCGTCCGACGGCGATCGTCGCGGGCGCCGATCTGATGGCACTCGGCGCCATCGACGCCGCCCGCGCATGCGGCCTCACCGTGCCCACCGACTGCTCGGTCGTCGGCTTCGACGACCTCCCACAGGCGGCACAGAGCTTTCCCGGTCTGACCACCGTGCGTCAGCCACTGCACGACATGGGCCAGAAAGCGGCGCGCGCGCTGCTGTCCGTCGTCGACGGGCAGCGGCTGCTCACGGATCACATGGAGGTGGGCACCCAGCTCGTCCTCACGCAGCAGAAGCTCGACCCTCGCAGGTCAGGAAGCCGATTCCGGGAGGTGGCCGAGGTGTTCGAGGACGCGCTCGCGCAGGATGAGGTACTCCTCCCAGCGTCGAGGCAGAGGCCCCGGCGGGCGTTTGACGACACGGGCCGCGATGACAGTCTGGCCGTCCTGGAACTGCTCGCGCGTCAGGTCGAGTTCCACGCCGCTGGGCAGTCGATTCCACCAGTGAAATCCATGCTGTTCCCCGCCGCAGTGGACCTCGCCGACGACGAGGTCGCCACCCAGGATGTCGTTCACGATCAGAGCCGTGATGTCGCAGTGACCCCACGCCGGGTTGTCGGGCTGCCAGCCGGCGCGAGCGAGGTCGTCCGGAGAACAGGTGTCGGCGGCCCAACTGGCGCGCAGGGCTTTGTCGATGTCCAGCAGGTTCCAAGGGATCATGTCTTCAGCATCGCAACCGCCACTGACATCGGCGGTCGCCTGGAAGGCTCCTCGGCCGGCTGCCCCAGGGGCGACAACCGGCCCTGGGGCACAGCGGGTTCGCCGTGCGCACGCTCAGGTGCGGGGGAGCCTCGACAGACTGTCCCACAGGGTCGACGGTGTCTCGAAGGTCTCCATGACCAGCATCTCGTCCGGCAGTTCCACCGAGAACCTGTCCTCCAGCTCCGCCACCAGGTTGAGCAACGTCAGCGAATCCAGGCCCAGTTCCGTCAGGCTCGCGTGCGCGTCGACGGGTGTCCCCTCGTCGAGGAAGGGGAGTGACTGCCGGAGCGCGGATTCGAAGTCGCTGTAGGAAAGGTCGTTCACGGGCTGCTCCTCCATGCTGTGGGGCCTGCGGGCGACGACTGCGCCCCCGTTCCGGTCAGGGTAGTCCGTGCGCGATCAAGAAGGGGAGCCCTTTCTGAAACAATCTGTTCATGTTTGGCCAATGATTTCCCCGAGCAAGTATGCGGGTGTGACGAGTCATCAGAGGGATGAATTATTCCATGACGTATCCATACTTCTGAAATCGGTCGACGACACATTCGATCCGGAGCGCATCGCGCCCGATGCGCATTTGCTTTCCCTCACTTTGGGATCCCTGCAGCTGCTGGAGTTCCTGAACCGGCTCGAGGAGCGGTTCTCCGTTTCCATTCCCGATGAGGATCTCGTCGTCGACCGCTTCTCCACCCTGGAGAAAATCGTCGCCTACGTCGCCTCGCGGCAGGCAGAGGCCGGGGACGGTCGGTGAGTGCGGAGCAGCACGCCGAATGGTCCCGGGTCCTACGGAATGCGGGGCCGGACGAGGTGTGCGATCCGCGGGCCACGGTACGCGCGGTGGCCCAGGTCGTCCGACGCGCGCGGGGCGGCGGACGGCTCGACGACATCGTCCGTGGCCAGATGACGGTCAACTCCGGGCTGTGGGTGCTCTCACGGCTGTGCCGGGACGGAGCGGCGCGCGTCGACCCCGACGGCACGGTGCGGCCCGGCACCGGGACCCCGGCCGCCCGCGACGACGGAGCGCCGGGGTTGGTCGACCTCACGCTCGCCGACGGACTCGTCGACTGGGATGTCCTGGCCGAGGTCCTGACTCGGCGCACCTACGCACCTGACCCGGAGCTGCACCAGAGCTTCGACACCTTCGCCTCGCTGCGGCGACGGCTCGCGGTCATGGACTACTACGACGACCTCGACGGCCGTACGGTGCTGCAACTCGGCGACGACGAGATGTTCGGCGTGGCCATCGGCCTGGCGGACGGCGTACGGCACGTGCATGTCGCGGACACCGACGAGCGGGTGCTCAGGTCCATCGGGGACGAAGCGGACCGCCTTGCCCTGGGCCTCACCACACACGTCGTCGACGTACGCCGGGACCGGCCGAAACTCCCCGGCGTGGACACGTTCTTCGTCAGCGGGCTGAAGGATCCCGGTGGTCTCTTCCTGTTCGTGGCGACCGCCGTGTCGGCCGTGTCAGGAGCGGGTGCGGCCGGCTATGTCAGTTTTGATCTCGACGTGTACCGGGCCGGCGGCGGTTCCGGCCAGGGCGGGGAACCGGCGCAGCGGGAGGTGCTGCGGATGTTCGACCGGCTCGACTGCACCGTGACCGCTCTCCTGCCCGGCGACGACGGGCTGTTGGAGGACTCCGTCCTGGCGGACCTGGGCGAGGCCACTCGGGGCGCGGCGCGACAAGCCGCCTCCCCGACGGAACTCGGGGCACGGCTGCGGACACTGCTCGCCCAGCGGCCCGCCGGTGCCGACCTGCTGCTCTACCAGCCCGGATTCCCGCACGCGCAGCTCAGGCCCATCTCGCTCGCCCGCATCGAGACCGGCCCTGCGAGCAGGCGGCTGGCGAGCCGCTACCTCGGGTTCCTGCAGAGCGCGGTGCCTGCCTCGGGCGGCGGCTGAAAGCCGGTCACGGGATCCCGGGAGGCGGCGCCGCGAAGTCGGCGCGCGGGACGGGCGATCCGCGGGGACCCACTCCCCGCCGAAGCCGGTCATCGGGTGAGCACGGAATCCGCGGTAGCCCGCCAACGGTGTCGAGAGGCTTCCGTCACAAGGCGATTCCTGGCGGACCGGGGGAATCAGGACCCATCGATGCGGGGTCGGCCGACCGTTGGCCCGACTCGGCTAGGGATTCCCGCAGTCGCGCGTTCCACTCCCTTTCCAGGGTCACCGTCTCGGTGATGAGATCGGCGATGCGCTGTACTGCCACGGATCCCTTGCGGAAGCGCAGGAAGAAATAGTTCCGGGTCATTTCCCAGCGCCGGGAGAGGGCTTCCGCGTCGGCGGCCCGATCGGTCAGCGCGGGGAGTGCACAGGTTTCGGCGGCGGCCCGCAGGAAGCGTGCGTTCAGGGCGCGTTGGCTGGCCAACTCGCCGAACCAGGCACTGACCTCGATCGTTCCCACGGGACTGAGTGAGGCGAAGGCGTCCGGGGTGGCGCGCAGTTCGTCGGCGCATGCGGTCGCCAGATCCGCGCCGGCGGAAAAGTGCGCGTTCCCTGCGACGGCTGAGCGGAACCGCTCCTGGCGCCTCTCCTTGCGTGTCTCCTTCCGCGCCGCCTTGTGTGCGTCCCCGGATTCGAGCGGTCGGGGCTTCAGGACCACCGTGCGGTTCCGCCAGTCCGGGTCGCCCCGGCGGGCTTCTCCCAGCGCGTCCGAGGACATGGCGGTGAACAGCGTGCCGCTCTCCATGAAGCCGTCGAAGAGGGACCCCTGATAGCGGTCGACGATCCGCAGCACACCCGACTTCTCCGCGTCGTCGCCGTCCCAGGGACGGATCACTATCCGGTGTGAATGGTGCTGCTGGCCGTGGAACGAGCTGTGGGGGACGTGGAAGGTGTCCACCCAGGCGATCACCGGATTCCCGTCCGACAGCTCAGCCCGAATGTATTCCTCGGCTTGTCGCGAGTCGGCGTGGTGAATATGGTCGGCGGTCAGGCCGTGCCATTCGCTCAGGATCTCCTCGGGCGTCCGACGGTGGATCCCGATCTGTTCCACGGGCCATTCGGAGTCGACGGCGTCCGTCCTGCGGTGGTATCCCCAGTGATCTCCCAGAACGCTCGGATCGTGACCGAGCCAGGCCGCCGTGATGCCGAAAGTCGCCGAAATGCAGTCGAGTGCCAGGAAATCCCGGTCCGATGCGCCCTGCCGCTCCAAGAACCCCGCTCCTTCGTTGTCCATCGCCGTCCGCAGTGTTCCGGCCAATCCGACGCGACCCCCCGTGATCCCCTTGACGCAGGGTGCCCGCGAGCCGTACAGCGCGCCGGATGCTACGCTGCGCCCCGCCGGGCCGTCGGTGAACCGGCCCCGCCTACCTTCCACTTCGGCCGTCAGACCAGCACATACCTATCTGAAAGGAGACGGGGGCGAGCGTTGAGCGGCCTCCGGTTCCCCATGACCAACTCCAGCAGTCCCGCCACCGAGGGAATAAACGTCGACGATCTGTGCTCGTACGCAGTCGACGTATGGGTGAGCGACCACAGCATCCTGACCGACGAACAGCGCCTCCTCAAGGTCCTGCGCACGGCCGCCGAAAAGGGAAACGCCACGGTACTCGGCGAGTCCTCGCACATCTTCCCGAACGGCGCCGTCACCGCCATCCTCCTTCTCTCCGCCTCGCACCTGAGCATCCACACCTGGCCGGAATTCAGCCTCGCCAACATCGACCTGCTCGCGTACGGCCGCCTGAACGGCGAACGGATGATGCAGAGCGTCGAGTTGGGTCTCTCGCCCACGAGGATCAACGTGACGCGCATGCTGCGCGCGGTGCACTGACCCGCGCCGTTCACAGCCATCCCGCCAGCGACGTGAGGAAGGCGTCGAAGCTGTCCCGGTGGATGGCGTGCGTGGCGTCCGGCACGGTCCGCACCTCGAACCCCCGCCGTGTCAGCTCCGCCCGCATCTCCCCGCTCACCAGTGTGCTCGGCTCCGCCGCCTGGACGAGGGAGCGGACGAGCGGCTTCTCCGGAGTGTGATCGGCGGCGCGGTACGCGGAGAGGGCGAGCGCCGACCTCTCGTCCCAGGCGTCCAGCGCCGCCAGCTCGGCCGCGACCTCCCGCTCTCCCCACTGCGGGCGCAGACTCCTGATCAGCAGCCGGGGCGCGCGCTTGAAGAGGGTGAAGACGGCCGGGTCGAGGGTGCCGTCCGGGCCGCCGAGCCGCCAGGCGGGCTCCGAGTAGACGGCACGCTCCGGCTCCAGTTCCGCCACGGCGAGCGCCAGGGCCAGTGCGCCGAGCGAATGGCCCAGGGCCAGCTCCGGGCCGCGGGGCAGTGTCTCCAGCAGGTCCTGTGCGAACAGGTGCGGCGCGTACACGCCCCGGCCGCTGCCGCCGTGACCGCGCAGGTCCACGGCGAGGACGCGATAGCCCCTTGCGGTCAGGACCGGCACCAGTTCGTGCCAGGTACGGTGGTCGGCCATGAGGCCGTGGACGAGGACGGCCACTCGGTCGCCGGTGCCCCACTCCCGTGTGTGCAGTCGCATGCCCCGCCGCCCTCACCCGGCCGCGGCGGCTTCCTCCGCCGCCGTGGCCGCCAACTCAGCGAAGACGTCGGCGGATTCCGGCAGCACCCACAGGCGTTCCGCCCACCCCGGCGCGCCGAGCCGGCGGCCGTGCCGGACGATCCGTTTCGAGACCGCCTCCAGCACCTGGAGCCGGTAGGGCCACAGGGCCTCCTGCTTGGTGCGTACCGCCGACTCCGACGCCGGGATCAGCACCGGGACCGGCGCGGCCTGCCCGTGGCCGACCGCGAGGCGGCCGGCTTCGGCCGTGGCGTCGGCGAACAGCGAGTACGGCATGTCCTCGTAGAACGCGACCCGTTCGGGCTCCAGCGTCTTGCGGGCGATCAGTTCCAGCGCGGCCTGCCGGGTCAGCACGTGGTCGACGTGCCCGCCCACGGCCAGCGGTACGAGCACCGGGCCACCGCCCGCCACCTCGGCGGCCAGGTCGGCGGTGACGCGCTCGAACAGCTCCGGCTCCGTCGCACGGGCCGCTTCCACGGCCTGCGGCTCGAGGAAGTAGCCGTCCCGCCAGGCGGCGCGGTCGGCGGCATCGGTGTGACCGAGCACGGTCAGCTCCGCACCCAGCACCCCGCACGCCACCTGCTCCTCCGCCAACAGCAGACGCGAGGCGAGCGCGGGACGGCTCTGATAGTGCGGGCGTCGCGTCCACGTCTCCTGGGAGAAGACGTCCACCACCCGGCCGCCGAACCGGGCGAGAGTTGCGCCCAGGGCGAGTTGGGCGTCGTCCGGGTGGGGAGACAGCAGGATCAGGGCGCGTGACGGCTGCGAGCG
The DNA here is from genome assembly GCF_032248645.1 of Streptomyces zaehneri. Lineage (NCBI taxonomy): Bacteria > Bacillati > Actinomycetota > Actinomycetes > Kitasatosporales > Streptomycetaceae > Streptomyces > Streptomyces zaehneri. The sequence continues at coordinate 110,355 of NZ_JASTTJ010000014.1, read as the reverse complement.
AGGCCGCGGAGCGGCGACCACCAGACCCGCCGCATGCCAGCCGGCGATCAACTCCCTTTCCTGGAGAGGCCAGGAGCGGTACGGCCGGGTGCCGTCGCACGCGTGCCACAGTTGCGCGGCAGACGAGGGGAAGAGGGCCGGATCGACCGGTTCGCCGAGGAACCGCACCTCGGCACCGTCGAAGTCGGTGTGCGGCAGCCGAATCGGCCGGTCGTCCGCCACGAGTGCGTGCGTTGTGCGCCGGACCAGGGGGACGGGGGAGGGGCGCTCTGGCATGCGCAGGAGTGTAGACCAAGGGTCGATCATGGAACTATGGGAAGGAGGAAGACAGTTGGAACACGCGACAGGTCTGTTGTCCACTCCGTGATCCGCCCGCGACGAGAGGCTCGAACAGCATGTACGTACTCACCCGGGGACTTGCTGCGCCGGAAGCCGCCCGTCTGCGAGAGGCCTGTGAGCGCACCGGACTGCCGCTGAGGCAGGCGGCGGCGCAGGACCGGCGGGAGTCGGCCGCGCACGTCGCCGACGACCTTCTCGTCGCCTTCGTGGCCGCCGAGGCGGACGGCTCGGCTCCGCCCGAACTGCGCGAGATCACCCGCGAAGGCGCCTACGCGGTCCTCGTACAGCCGGCGCCGACCGCGAAGGGCACGCTTGCGGCGGTCCGTTCGGGCGCGGGCTTCGTCATGGCCGCGCCGCTCGGCGTCGAACGCCTCGTGTCCTTCCTGACCTACCTGCGGGACGTCGCCGCCCCCGCGTCCGCCCAGATCCTCGACCTGGACGAGACCGGCGCGCTCACCACACCGTCCGCGTCCGTGCGGCTGTCGGACGCCGAGGCCAAGGCGCTGCGCGCGCTCGCCGACCGCCGGGCCGTCATCGTCCCCCGGCCCGACCTGCTGCGGCTGACCGGCGAGGACCCGCGGGACGTCATCGAGTCGCTGCGGGCCCGGTTCCGTGAGGTCGGCTCGGGCGCCCAGATCCTCAAGGTGCCGCACATGGGGTTCCGGCTCGTCGGGGAAGTGCGGCTCAAGGCCGGCGCGTGACAGCGGCGGTCATCCCTCCGCGCCCGGTGCAGGTGTGGTGGGCCCGCCTGGCCGACGCGCACCCGGACCTGGCAGGACTGCTCGATCCCGTGGAACTCGGCCGCTACGAGGCCACGGCCGATCCCGGCAACAGGCGCCGCTTCCTCGCAGGCTGTGCGGTCAGCCGGGTGGTGCTCGGCGAAATGCTCGACCTGCGGCCCGCCGACGTGCCCCTGCGGCGCGTGTGTCCGCGCTGCGGCGGGCCGCACGGCAAGGTCACGCTCGGCTTACCGGCCGGGAGCGCCCACGCGGACGTCCGCTTCTCCGTCTCGCACAGCGGGGATGTGGTCGGGTTCGCCGTCTGCCGCGGCGCGGACGTCGGGCTCGACGTCGAGGACGGCGCCGACACCGATGTGGAGAAGGTGGCCCCCCGTGTCCTCGCCGACACGGAACTGGCCGCTCTGCGCGCACGCACGCCCGCCGAACGGCCGGCGGCCTTTCTGCGCTACTGGACGCGCAAGGAGTCCGTGCTGAAGGCGATCGGCGTCGGCTTGCGTGTTCCGCTGCGCCGACTTGAGGTGTCGGATCCCAAGCTGCCACCGGCCGTGTTGAGTTGGCCTGAACAGATGGATGCACGCCAAGAAGTGCGCATGGCGGATACGGTGGTTGATACGACGCACCCCGCGTCGGTCTCGGTGACGGGAACAACCGAAGTGACACTCGTACAGCACGACACGTCGGCGATGCTCCGGGCGTGGCGGTAACTCCGTTTATTCTGCATCGACTTCTTTTACGGACCACGGGGAAGGGTTAGGGTCAGATGTCGGACGTCGTGCTGTTGACCCCGCGTGAGATAGCCACGGGGGCACTCAGCCTGAACAACCAGAACGTGACCGTCACGGACGAGGAGTACGTCCAACTCGACCCGGCACTGCGGATTTTCTACGAGAAGGTCCGGGAGAATCTCGGCCTGGCCTGCATTACCGGATACCTGCGCAATGCCGGACACTCCGTCACATCCCTCAACCTGCACGGCCGTACGCCCAGCGACGAGGCCATCATCGACCTCATCCGCCGTGAGCGCCCCCGCTTCATCGGCATCAGCATCATGTACGACCTGCACATCATCGATGCCATCCGGCTCATCCGGTGCGCCCGGATCGCCGACCCGGACGTCTTCATCGCCATCGGCGGCGCCTTCTGCACCTACAACGCGAAACTCATCGCCGAGCAGGTACCCGAGGCCGACTGCGTCACCTTCGGCGAGGGCGAGCTGACGGTCGTGGGGATCATGGACCGGCTGACCGCCGGGACCGACTGGCGGGAGACGCCCGGGCTGTTCTACCGCGACGGCGACCGGGTGCGCAGCAGCGGCATGCCCGTGCTGCCGGACCTCGGCAACCTCGTCTGGCCGGCCCGTGACGTGCTGCAGTACCACAAGGCGGCGGGCATCGCGACGCCCGTGGCCTCCACGTTCACCAGCCGAGGGTGCCACGCCAAGTGCACCTTCTGCTACGCGCCCCGCCAGCCCGGAGTGGTGGACGGCTTCTGGCGGATGCGACCGCCCGGTGACGTCGTCGACGAGATCGAGTTCCTGCAAAGGGAGTTCGGGACCCGTTTCATCTGGTTCAACGACGACAACTTCGGTGGGGCGTTCGGCGACGGCTTCGCGCACGCCGTCGAGTTCGCCGAGACCGTCCTCAGCCGTGGTCTGAAGTTCCAGTTCCACTGTGAGTTCCGGGTCGACTCCGGGCTGATCGACCACGAGGCCCTCGACCTGCTGCACCGGGCGGGGCTCTCGTCCGCGCTGCTGGGTATCGAGTCCGGGTCTCCCGGCATGCTGCGGCGGTTCAAGAAGGGCACCACGGTGGCCTACAACCTGGACGCGGCCCGCATGTTCAAGCGCAAGGGCCTCGGCCTCGACCCGGGCTGGATCATGATCGAGCCGAAGACCACCATCGACGAACTCTGGGAGAACCTCGAGTTCATCGTGGCCGCTCGGATCCACGAGGCGGACAACCCGTTCTTCCTGATCAACCGCGCCATCGCGCTGCGCGGCACCGAGATGTACGACAAGATCGAGGAGCCGCTGCCGCTGGCCGACATCGAAGGCCTGGAGGGCGACGCCTACGAGATCCTGCGCACCGCTCGCCGTGACTACCGGGTGCCGGACCCCCGCGTCGAGGCACTGTGGAGCGCGTGGAGCGAGGTCGGCGAGGAGATCAGCGACCGCAAGGAGAACGTCCTGCCGTTCATCGCCCAGAAGATCGCCCTGGGCGCCCGCCGGCTACGAGGGACGGAGCACAATCCGCGCGCCTTCCTCAGCCGCCTGCGGGCCTGGCGCAACGGGCTGCCGGAGCTGTTCCTCGCCTTCATGAACTACGGACTCGTCCTCGCCGAGACCGACCCGCCCGACCTCGCCACCCGGCTCACCGCCGATCTGCGGGACCTGGTGGCCGACTACGACGCCGAACACCTCGGCGAGTCCTTCGGGGAGTTCGGCGAGCGGGTGGAGCGCGTCTGCGGCGCCGAGGCCCTCGTCGCGGCGGGAGTGGGCCGATGACCCTGCGCTACGGAGTGGTGGGCTGTGGTCGCGTCTTCCAGCGCTATCACCTGCCCGTCGTCACCGAACACGAGGACTACACCCTCGTCGCCGCCTGCGACACCGACGCCGACAGTGCCCGCTCGGTCCTCGGCGCGGCGGCCGACGGCGTCCTGGTCACCACCAGCCTGGAGGAGTTCCTCACGGTCGGCAGGCCGGACGTGGTGGCGGTGTGCACCCCCAACGACGCCCACACCGAGCCCGTGCTCGCCGCACTCGCGGCCGGGGCGCACGTCCTGTGCGAAAAGCCGCTGGCCGCCGACGTGGCCGAGGCGCGGCACCTGGCCCGGGCGGCCGGCGCCGACCGGCTCGCGGTCAACCTGCCCTACCGCTTCCACGAGCTGGTGCCGGCGTTCCTGAAGGCGCTGCCCGAGGGCCCCTGTGAGATCACCTTGACCTTCACCACCGCCGGCCAGCGGCTGTGGCGGCCGGTGACGAACTGGTACGGCGACGCGGCGCGGGCCGGCGGCGGGGCACTGGTCGACCTCGGCGCGCACGCCCTGGACCTGCTGATCACCGTCTTCGGCCGGCCCCGCCCGCTCTCCTGCCGGGTCGACGCGGCAGGCGTGGAGGAGCGGGTCGTCGCCGACCTGGAGTTCCCGGCAGGCCATGCGAAGCTGCGCATCGATCGCCGCAGCCGGGTCATGGGCCTGACCTTGGAGGCCACCGCCGCCAGTGGCGAGAGCACCGTGCTGGACCTGCGACGCGGCGAGGTGCGCAGCGCCGCGGGCACGGTCACGGCCGAGGACCGCCGGCCCGAGCTGGCGGCGATCCGCGGCTTCCTGGACACGGTGGCGGGCCGGGCCCGGGGCCGCACGGTGGCCCCGGCGCAGGCGCTGGAGGTGCAGGAACTCATCGCGGCGCTGTACGCCGACGCCGAGTGCGATCAGGAGCTGACGCTCTGAGTGACGCCCTGTCCGGTTGCGGGGGCGTCGGAGATGACCGGCCGGAACGTCTCCTTCAGCTCCCGCAGCCGGGCGCGTGAGCGCTCCCCCGAGTACAGGTGCGTCGCGCCGATCTCCTCCTCTGTGATCCGGTCCAGGAAGAACAGGTTGATGACGTCGGACGGCGTGGCGCAGGTCTTGCAGAAGCTGAACCGCGGCCGGTCGTGCATGAACAGGTCGTAGTGCTGGTGCGAGCCGTACTGGTCGAGCAGCAACTTCCGGTCCTGTGCGAGGTTGCCCATCGGTTTGACCCAGGCGTGCGGGCATGCGGAGACGTCGCCCTGGCCGAACAGCTGGGCCATGGTCGCCGTGACGAAACAGCCGAGGGTACGCACGTTCGTCTTGAGTTGTTCGGCCATGTGTTCGACGTAGGCGCGCGGCGGCAGGACGTCCGCGAACTCGTCGTAGCGCTCCACCAGCGGCATCAGGTGGTCGCCGGGCGGCGGGCCCATGCGCTCGGCGGTGTCGCCGCGCACGGGGAAGAAGTACAGCGTGGTGCTGCCCGCGACCTCGTCGCGCAGGTACTGGGCGAACTCCAGCTGGCCCGCGTAGTTGGCGTCGGTGAGCACCGACTGGATGTCGATGCGCAGCCCGGCCTCGGCCGCCGCGTGCAGGCTGCGCATGATGACGTCGTGCAGCTTGGCCTGCTTCGGGGGCAGGCGGTGCCGGTTCAGCTCCAGCGTGTGTCCGTCCAGGGAGATGTTCAGCTGGACGTTGCCCATCGCGGCGAGGGCCTCGATGCGCCGTTCGTTGAGGAACACGCCGTTGGTGATGACCTGCACGGTCTCGTAGCGGCGGCTGGCCTCCTGGACGAACTCGGTGGACCCCTTCAGCCAGAAGAACTCACCGCCCGAGAGCCGCAGAATGGGCGCGTCCACGTGCTCGTGGTACATGTCCAGTATCTCGTGCCAGTCCTGACGGCGATCGGTGGTGAGCCGCAGCCGTGCGTCCGGCACGTTCATGAGGAGGTTGTACTCCTCGGTGAGGCAGTAGGAACAGCGCATTTGGCAGAGCTGTTCCTCGATGACCATGTCGTTCATCAGGAACGGGAGTCGACCGCCTTCCGCCGCCGAGGCGGTGAGTGCGGCACGAAACTTTTCCTTAAGGCGCATGAAAGTCCCCGTTTTGCGGTCGGCTTGGGATTTACGGCCAGGGCGCTCGACCGGTCAACCCTAACTGTTCGTCAACCGTGTAGCCATAGCACCAAGTTGGAGCTCCACGAGCGAGAAACATTCTGTACATGTGAGGAACCGGCGGTCTACACGATCTGGGGGTGGACCTTGATCGGCACCGTTGGTTAGCATGCGGTCGGTGAAGGCCGGACAGCCACGGGGGCACTGAAGGCATGAGCGCAATCCGCCGTATCGACGTCACGCTGAAAGACCACGACTACGCCGTCCATGTCGGATCCGGCGCTCGTCGACTGCTGCCGGCCGTCCTGAGGGAACTGGGCGTCGGCCGCGTCGCCCTGGTCAGCGCCGTACCGGAGCCGGAACTCCCCGACCCCGGTGTGCCGTTCACCGTCGTGCCGGTCGCCGACGGCGAGCGGCACAAGACGCTCGCGTCGGTCGAGTCGTACTGCCGCGCCTTCGTCGGGGCGGGGCTGACCCGGTCCGACGCCGTGATCGCCTGCGGCGGCGGCACGACGACGGACACCGTCGGCCTCGCCGCCGCCCTCTACCACCGCGGCATCAAGGTCGTGCACCTGCCGACCACGCTGCTCGCCCAGGTCGACGCGAGCGTCGGCGGCAAGACCGCGGTCAACCTGCCCGAGGGCAAGAACCTGGTCGGCGCCTACTGGCAGCCCAGCGCGGTGCTGTGCGACACGGACTTCCTGCACACCCTGCCCCGGCGCGAACTGCTCAGCGGATACGGGGAGATAGCCCGCTGCGCGTTCATCGGCGCAGGCGATCTGCGTGGGCTCGACCTGACCGAGCAGATCGTGGCGAGCGTGACGCTGAAGGCGTCGGTCGTCGCCCGCGACGAACGCGACCGGGGTCCGCGCCACATCCTCAACTACGGCCACACCCTCGGGCACGCCATCGAGCGGGCCACCGACTACGCCTGGCGACACGGCGAGGCGGTCGCGGTCGGCACCGTGTTCGCAGGGTTGCTCGCCGGGCGGATGGGCCGCGTCGACCAGGACCGGGTGGCCGAGCACCAGAGGATGGTGGAGAGCTTCGGACTGCCCACCTGGCTGCCGTCCGGTGTGCCCGTGGCGACCCTGGTGGAGCTGATGCGGCGCGACAAGAAGGGGCAGGACGCCGACGCCGGACTGACGTTCGTCCTGGACGGCCCCCGTGGGGTCGAGCTGGTGCCCGGGGTCGACGAGCACCTGGTCTCCTCCGTCCTGGCGGAGCTGCCTTCGGGCGCCGCCCCCACCTCGGCCTGAGGAGCGCCATGCCCGACGCCCCACCCGGCCCGAGCGCCATCTCGGGCACGACCCGGCTCTACGTGGTCCTGGGCGACCCGGTGGCCCAGGTGCGCGCCCCCGCCCTGCTGAACGACCTGTTCGCCCGTACCGCGCGGGACGCCGTGCTGGTCCCCGTGCACGTCGGCCCCGACGGCCTCGCGGAGGTGATGCGCGGGCTGCGCCGGATGCACAACCTCGACGGGATCCTCGTCACCGTGCCGCACAAGATCGAGGTGTGCCGGTACGCCGACCTGCTGGGCCCGGCCGCCGAAGTCGCCGGCAGCGCCAACGCCCTGCGCAGGAACCCCGACGGGACCTGGCTCGCCGACAACTTCGACGGCGCCGGCTTCGTCCACGGGCTGCGAGACAACGGCCACGACCCCGCGGGGGCGACCGTCGTCCTGGCCGGGGCCGGCGGCGCCGGACGGGCCGTCGCCGCGGCACTGCTCACCGCCGGCATCGCCCGGCTGCGGCTGTACGACCCCGACTCCGTCCGCCGGGAAGACGTACTGGCCCGGCTGGACGCACGCTGGCCGGGTCGCGTGACGGTCGGCGCGCAGGGCGACTTCGACGGCGACGGCGCCGACATCGCGGTGAACGCGACGCCGCTGGGTATGCGTCCCGGTGACCCGCTGCCCTTCGACCTCGCACGCCTGCCGCATGGCTGTGCGGTCGCCGACATCATCATGAAGCCGGCCGAGACCGACCTGCTCAGGGCCGCCCGGGAGAGCGGACGTCCCGTCGTGTACGGCCGCCACATGCTCGACAGCCAGGTGCTCCTCTACGAGGAGTTCTTCGCACTGCACGCACCGGAACGAAACGGGAGGTGGGAGCCGTGATCGACCATGCCCAGGCAGTGGCCCTCGCGCAGCGGGCCCTGGCGCACCTGGAGGCCGGCACGACGGACCAGGCCGACGACGTGCTGCGGGTCCCCGTCACGGAGTACCTCGACCCCGACCGGTGGCGGCGGGAGGTCGACGTCGTCTTCAAACGGGTCCCGCTCGCGCTCGCGCTCTCCGTCGAACTCCCGGGCGCCGGCTCCTACAAGGCCCTGGACGCCCTGGGCACCCCGGTCCTGCTCACCCGTGGACAGGACGGCGTCGTACGGGCGTTCCTCAATGTCTGCCGCCACCGCGGCGCCCAGCTGTGCCCGGCCGGCACCGGCACCCGGCACCGCTTCCGCTGCCCTTACCACGCCTGGGTGTACGACGACCAGGGCGGCCTCGTCGCCGTGCACAAGCCCGGCACCTTCGGCGACGTCGACACCGCCGAACTGGGGCTGCGCCCCCTGCCCGTCGTGGAGAGCCTCGGCTTCGTATGGGTGTGTCTCACCCCGGGCGCCACGATCGACCTGGACGCCTGGCTCGGGGAGTACGCGCGGGAGCTGGAGCGGCTCGAACTCGACAAGTGGCACGTCTACGAGCAGCGCGAACTGGCCGGACCCGGCTGGAAAGTCGCCTTCGACGGCTATCTGGAGAGCTACCACATCCAGGCACTGCACCGCACCACGTTCGCCCCGACGTCCACTTCCAACCTGATGGTCGTGGACTCCTTCGGGCCGCACCAGCGGATCCTGTACCCGGTCAAGTCGCTCCGGACGCTGCGGGACGTCCCGGTCGAGGACTGGGACCCCGCCCCGCACTGCGGCACCGTCTACACCGTCTTCCCCAACGTGTCGATCGCCGGCACCTGGGAAGGACACGGAGTCGTCTCCCAGATCATGCCCGGCCCGGGCGTGGACCGAAGCAGCACCGTGCAGACCATCCTGACGCGCGTGCCTCCGGTCACCGAGGAGGACCGGCGCTACACGGCGGAGTTCAGCGAACTCGTCGAAAGGGGGGTGGCGGACGAGGACTATCGCACCGGATTTGACGTACAGGCAGCTTTGTCCTCCGGGGCGAATACGCACTTTGTGTTCGGGCGCAACGAGTTGGCGTTGCAGCATCACCATCGCTGGCTGGACCGCCTGCTTGCAGACACCAACTAGACGCTGAAAGAGCAGTTTTGAGGCTTAGTCAGGATGGACAGCCTCTGACCCACCGGATAGATTGTCACTCGTCCGAACGAATGAAAGGCTGTCTGTGAACCGCGACGAAGTGCTCCAGGAGATCCACCAAATCGCCAAGGAGTTTGCCGCCTCCAGTGGTCGCACGGTGAACGAGAACAGCAGCAACTTCCTCGAAGCCTATGGATTCACCTCGTTGGACGCGCTGGAGTTCCTGCTTCTCCTCGAGGAGCGCTTCGGTGTGACCTTCGAGGACGAGGACCTCACCGAGGACACGCTCACCTCCGAGGACCGGCTGGCCGACTACGTCGTCGAACGTCTCGGCTGAGTACCGGGAGCCCCGCCATATGACACCCCCCAAGCTGACGGAAGTCGCTGAGGGATTCTCCGTGCACGCCGTCAGCGCGCTGGACGCGCGCTTTCTGTACCGCGAGATGTTCGAAGGCGGAACCTACGCCGGTATTTCCCTTCCCGACGAGCCGTTCGTCATCGACGTCGGGGCGAACATCGGGCTCTTCACGCTCTTCGTGAAGCAGCGGCGGCCCAAGGCGCGCATCGTGGCCTTCGAGCCGCTGCCCGAACTCGTCGCGGCCCTGCACGCCAACGTGGCGGAGTTCGGCCTCCACGACGTGTCCGTGCACGAGACGGCCCTGGGGAGCGAGGAGGCGGCCGGCGTGTCCTTCCGTTACTACCCGCTGCTCCCCAGCAGTTCGACGCTGTACCCGCAGGATCAGGGTCAGCTGAGGGAACTGCTGGGCAGGAGCTTTCCGCCGCGGGTCGTGGAGCGGATGTTCCAGGGACGCGAGACCACCGTCACCGTCGAACGGCTCTCCCGTCACATCGGCACCGACCGACCCGTCGATCTGCTGAAGATCGACGCGGTGGGCTCCGAACTGGAGATCCTGCGGGGTGTCGACGCGGAACTGCGCCCCTTGCTGCGCAACGTGTTCATCGACGTCCAGGACGTGCACGGCCGGGTCGCCGAACTCTGTCTGTATCTGCGGGAGATGGGCCTGGAGCCCAGTGTTCTGAAACCGCCGATGGCGGACGGAGAGGACACGCTGAACCACCTGATCCACGCCGTGCGGCCGTGACACAAGGAATCCTGCGAGCTCAAAGAGGGGGAACACCGGGATGCTGACACTCGGCCTGGGCGGGTCCAACCACGATTTCGCCGCCTGTCTCGTCTCCGACGGCGTCATCGCCGCCGGAATCGAGGAGGAGCGGGTACGCCGGGTCAAGTACTCGGTCGGAGTCAACTCGCTGTTCAACCAGTCGTGGCGGTACTGCCTCGACATGGCGCAGGCACGCCTCGCGGACGTCGACGTCATCGTCGCCGACGACACGCTGCTGGCACCCGCGTACTTTCCCTTCCGTAAGCGCATCCACCTGATACGCCATCACATGGCGCACGCCGCCAGCACCTTCTTCCCCTCGCCCTTCGAACGGGCCGCCATTCTCGTGGTCGACGGGGCGGGCAGCCTGATCGACGACCAGGGCGTGGAGACCCTCACCACCGCCGTCGGCGAGGGCACCACCATCACCGAGCTGTCCAAGGTGCTCGGCACCAACTGGTCCACCGACGGCCTCAGCGCCCTGCGGGTCTACCAGGCCGGTGACAGCGACCATTCCCTCGGCTACATGTACAAAGCGGTCAGCAAGGCCATCGGCTTCGTCCTGTACGAGAACGAGTACGAAGGCCGCCACTGGTACCTGTCCGAGGACGGCAAGACGATGGGCCTCGCGCCCTACGGAACCCCGCGCTACTGCAAGGAGTTCCGTGACTACCTCACGCTGCTGCCCGACGGCCGCTACGAACTGCACCTCAAGAACGGCGGACTGCTCGACTTCATCGAGCACGCCCTCGACGGCTACACGGGCGACGAGCGCTTCGCCCGCGCCGCCGATCTGGCCTACGCGGCCCAGGACACACTGGAGGAGACCCTCCTGCACGTTGCCCGCCGGCTCCACGCGGACACCGGGCTCACCGACCTGTGCCTGGCCGGCGGAGTCGCGCTGAACTGCGTGGCCAACGGCCGGCTCCTGCGCGAGACCCCCTTCGAGAACGTCTTCGTGCAGCCCGCCGCGGGCGACGGCGGCTGCGCCGTCGGCAACGCCTACTACGGCTACCACGTCATCGCCGGCCGGCCCCGCGAGAAGCCCGCCCGTACCGCCCAGCGCCACGCCTACCTGGGCCGCACCTACGACGACCGCGAGGTACGGGCCGCGCTCGACGCCTGCGGACTGCCCTACCGCAAAGTGGACGAGCCGTCCCGGATCGGGGCCGAACTCCTCGCACAGGGCAAGCTGCTGGGCTGGTTCACGGGCGGGTCGGAGTTCGGGCCGCGCGCCCTGGGCCACCGCAGCATCCTGGCCGATCCCCGGCGCGCCGAGATGAAGGACATCATCAACGCCCGTGTCAAGCACCGCGAGCCCTTCCGTCCCTTCGCCCCGGCGGTGCTGCGCGAGCACGCGGCCGACTACTTCGACCTGGACATCGAGTCGCCGTACATGCTGATCGTGGCCCCGGTCCGGCCCGAGAAACAGGGCGAGGTCCCGGCCATCGTGCACGTCGACGGCACCGCACGGGTGCAGACCGTGACCGCCGAGGACAACGGCGCGTACCACCGGCTGATCGCGCACTTCCACCGGTTGACCGGAGTTCCGGTGGTGCTCAACACCTCGTTCAACGACAACGGTCAGCCGATCGTCGAGACCCCGCAGCAGGCCCTCGAGTTCTACGGCGGCAGCCGGCTGGACTGGATGATCATCGAAAACTACGTGGTGGCGCACTCGGCCGACGACCTGGACGCCCTCGCGTCCTCCCCGTCGCCGACGACCGGCAGCCCCGCCACCGACTGAGACCGACTGAGAGGGACGCACCTGTGGCTCTGGCACTCGACGGTGGGAATCCGGTCCGCCGCCACGACTTTCCGGCCTGGCCGTACCACGACGACACCGAACGCGCGGCGCTGATCCGCGCGATCGACCAGGGCCAGTGGTGGCGAGTCGGCGGCTCCGAGACCACCTCGTTCGAGGCGGAGTTCGGCGAGTACCACGGCGGCACGACGCTCGCCGTCACCAACGGCACCCACGCCCTGGAACTCGGCCTGGAACTGCTGGGCCTGAAGCCGGGCGACGAGGTGATCGTGCCCGCCTTCACGTTCATCTCCACCTCCATCGCGGTACAGCGCGCGGGCGGCGTCCCGGTCCCGGTCGACGTGGACCCCGTGACGTACTGCCTCGACCCGCAGACGCTGGAGGCCGTCCGCACACCACGGACGCGCGTCGTCATCCCCGTGCACATGGCCGGCCACGTCGCCGACATGGACGCCATCGGCTCCTGGGCCGCCCGGCACGACATCGTCGTCTTCCAGGACGCCGCGCACGCGCACGGCGCCGTCTGGTCCGGCCGGCGCATCGGCGACTTCGGCACGTTCGCCGCGTTCAGCTTCCAGAACGGCAAGCTGATGACCGCGGGCGAGGGCGGGGCGCTGCTCCTGCCGTCGGGGGAGTGGTTCGACGAGGCGTTCGCCCGGCACAGCTGCGGCCGCCCCCTCGGCGACACGAACTACGAGCACCGCACCCCGTCCTCCAACTACCGCATGACGGAGTTCGCAGGGGCCGTCCTGCGCGCCCAGCTCGGACGGCTCGCCGAGCAGAACGCACGCCGCGAGAGCCGTTGGAAGACGCTGTCCGCGGCGCTGCGCGAGATTCCCGGCGTGGTCCCACAGGGCCGCGATCCGCGCTGTGACCTCAACCCGCACTACATGGCCATGGCCGCCCTCGACCCCGCGGCGCACCCCGGCACCGACCGTGACCTGGTGGTCAGGGCGCTGGTCGCCGAAGGCATCCCCGCCTTCGTCAACTACCCGCCGGTCTACCGAACCCAGGCCCACGAGGCGCTGCGCGGCAACGGACTGCCGGACACGGCCGAGCTCGCCGAGCGCAACCCGGTCAGCGAACACCTGGGCGCGCACGGCTTCTGGCTGCACCACCGGGTGCTGCTCGGCACGGACGCAGACTGCGCCGACGTCGCGGAGGCCGTGGCCAAGGTGCTGACCGAACTGGCGGGGAAGAAGCGTTCCGCTCGATGAGGGTCGCCGTCATCGGGCTGGGCTGGGTGGCCCGCGAGGTATGGCTGCCCCGGCTGGTCAAGCACCCGGACTTCGACGTCGTCGCCGTGGTGGAGCCGCGGCCCGAGGCCGTCGAACGGGCCGCCGCCCTGGTGGGCGGGGCGCGGGTGTACGGCGGGTACCAGGAGCTCGGGCCGCGCGAGGCCGACCTCGTGTTCGTCCTCACCCCGAACCACACCCACGGCGCCCTCGCGGGCCACTTCCTGCGCCAGGGCCTCGCCGTGTTCCTGGAGAAGCCCACCGGCACCGACTTCGGCCACCTGCGGCTCCTCGAAGACGCCGCCCGCGACGGCGGGGGGCGGCTGATGCTGTCCACCGCCGCCCGCCACCGCGCGGACGTGGGGGAGCTGGCGCGTCTCGTCGCCGACGGGGCGCTCGGCACGCCCCGCCACGCCGAGCTGAGCTGGGTGCGCTCCCGGGGCATTCCGGGCAGCGACTGGTTCGCCCGCCGGGAGACGGCCGGCGGCGGAGTCCTGGTCGACCTGGGCTGGCACGTCATCGACGTCCTGCACCACCTGTGGGGCGCCTCCGGCGTGCGCCACGCCACCGCCCTCGCCTCCAGCGACTTCCTCACCCGCGCGGGCTGGGGCGCGGACTGGCACACCGGCACGGGCGGCCTCCGGGACGCCGATGTGGAGGACCAGCTCACCGCCCTGGTGGCCACCGAGCGATACGGAATGCACCTGCGCTTCGCCTGGGCCTCGCACGAGGCCGTCGACCGCACCCGGCTGGTGCTGCACGGCACCGCGGGCACCGCCGAGCTGACCACCACGTTCGGCTTCAGCCCCCGACGTGTGAGCGAACCGACGCTCACACTCCGCCAGGAGGGCGGAGAGCGCCGGGTGCCGCTGCCCCCGGCCGGCGTCGGCGACGAGTACGACCAGCAACTCGGCGCGCTGGCCGCCGAACTGGCCCGGCCCGATGCCACGGACCGGGCCCTGCGCGAGGCCCGCGAAGCCCTGGCCGTCGTAGAGGCCTGCTACCGCGCCACGACCGCCCGCTGGACAGCACCGGAGACGAATTCATGACTGCATCCCCGTCCGAGCCCACGGCACTGCGCTACGAGCCGCTGCGCGGCCTCGCCCTGTGGGGCCAGGAGGAGAAGGCCGCCGCACTGGAGGTGCTGGAGAGCCGCTCCCTGTTCCGCTACTACGGTCCCGCGCTGCAGCGCCGCGTCGAGCGGTTCGAGGAGCGGTTCGCCGCCCTGCACCAGGCGCCCCACGCGGTCGGCGTGTCCTCCGGCACGGCCGCCCTGACCTGCGCCCTGATCGGCCTGGGGATACCCGAGGGCGGCGAGGTCATCGTGCCGTCGGCCACCTTCATCGGCTGCGTCAACGCCATCGTGGCCGCGCGCGGCATCCCCGTCTTCGCCGACATCGACGAGTCGCTCACCCTCGACCCGACGGCGTGGGAGAAGCTCGTCACCGAGCGGACCTTCGCGGTCATGCCCGTCCACCTGAACAACGCCGCCGCCGACATGGACCCCATCCTGGCCGTCGCCCGTGAGCACGGCATCCGGGTCCTGGAGGACGCCGCCCAGGCCTGCGGTGTCAGCTACCGGGGGCGCCCGGTGGGTTCGATCGGCGACGCGGGGGCCTTCAGCTTCCAGCTGGAGAAGAACATCACCGCCGGCGAGGGCGGCGCCGTCGTCACCACGGACCCCGCCGTCCACGACCGTGTGGTCCGCTACCAGGACCAGGGCGGGCAGTTCACCACCTCACGCAGCGGCGAGCGCGGCGGTGCCTCCGGCGAGGCCTTGCTCGGCGCCAACCTGCGGATGACCGAGATCGCCGGCGCCCTGCTGTCCGTACAGCTGGAACGGCTCGCGCCGATGCTGCGACGGCTGCGCGACATCGCCCGTACCGTCCGCGCGGACCTCGCCGACCTGGAGCTCGAGTGGCGGCGGCTGCCGGACGAGGAGGGCAGCGGCGGCGATCTCACGGTCCTGCTGGACGACCGCATGGCCGCCCGCCGGTTCGTCACCGTGCTCACCGCGGCCGGCATCCCCGCGGCCACGCTGTACTCGGGCCGCCTGGTCCAGCAGAACCCCGCCGTCCGCGCCGGCCGCACCCCCTGGGGCGTCGCCTGGGACGCCACCGCGCGCCTGCGCGCCAGCGAGGCCGTCCTGGGCCGGTCCGTCACCGTCGGACTCGGCGCGACCATGACGGACGAGGACGTCGCCCATCTGGTGGCGAGCCTGCGGACGGCGTCCGAGGCCGTCCGAAAGGGAGCGAACGGTGAGTGACCTCTGGCCGCGGGCCGTCGTCCTGGACCTGGACGGCGTTCTCATCGACAGCATCCACGTGATGCGCAGGGCCTTCCAGCGGGCGTACGACCTCACGGTCGGCGACGGCGAGGCACCCTTCGAGGAGTACCTGACCCACCTCGGGCGGCACATGCCCGACACCCTGGCGATCATGGGCCTGCCCGGCGGGATGTACGAGCCGTTCGTGGTGGAGAGCCGCAAGCTGGTCCACGAGATCGAGCCGTGCCCCGGCGCCGCGGAACTGCTCGCCGGACTGCGCGAGGCCGGCGTTGCGACCGCCGTCGCCACCGGCAAGACCCATGGCCGTGCCGTGGAGGCACTGGCGGCAACCGGACTGCTGGACCTGGTGGACGCGGTGTGCGGCAGCGACGAGGTGGCGCACGGCAAGCCGGCGCCCGACATCGTCCTGCTCGCCCTGGAGAAGATCGGAGCCGCCGTCGAGGGCGCCGTCATGGTCGGCGACTCCGCGCTGGACCTGCGGGCCGGCCGCGCGGCAGGCACCCTTACGGCCGCCGGCCTCTGGGGCCAGGGCGACCGGGAGGAACTGCTCGCCCACCGGCCCGACCTGGTGGCCGGCTCGTGCGCCGAACTGGCCGCCCTGCTGCACCGCCGTGAAGGGACCCCCGCGTGACCATCGCCCCGACCTCCCGTGACCTGCTGCTGCTCAACGGCCCCAACCTGGGCACGCTCGGCACCCGCGAACCCGGGATCTACGGCACCACCACCCTCGCCGAGGTGGAGGAGTCGGTGGCCGAGCTGCTGGCCCGCGCCGGGTACGGACTGCGCAGCGAACAACACGACGGCGAGGGCGAGTTGATCCGCGCCCTGCACAAGCACCGGGACACCGCCGCAGCGATCGTCAATCCCGGCGCGCTGATGATCGCCGGCTGGAGCCTGCGCGACGCCCTCGCCGACTACCCGGCGCCCTGGGCCGAGGTGCACATCTCCAACGTCTGGGCCCGCGAGTCCTTCCGGCACAACTCCGTCCTCTCACCCCTCGCCGTGGGCGTCATCGCGGGCTTCGGCACACACGGGTACGAACTCGCCGCCGAGGCACTGGTACGGCGGCTGGAGACGGCGCGGGGCACGGCGAAGTGACCCCCGCGGACCTGTGGGAGGCGTTCTCCCGGGCGGACCTGAACCCGGACGCACTCGCGCTCGGCGACCTGACCCGCCGGGCGGCCGTGGCACGGGTGACCGAGCTGGCCGAACGGCTGCGCGCACAGGGCGTACGGCCCGCGGAGGCCGTCGGACTCCAAGGGCCCAACCAGCCGGAATGGGTGCTGGGCCTGCTCGCGCTGACGGCGGTGGGCGCCTGCCCCCTGCTGTTGCCCGCGGAGTCGCCGCCGGCGGAGACCCGCAGGCTGCTCAGGGCCGCCGGGGCCCGCCGGACGCTGGTGGCGGACCCGGGCGAGGCGGACGGGGCGGTACTGCGGGCGCAGGACGGCGGCGCGGACGACGGGCTCGTCGGCGACGGGACCACCGCAGCCGGCGCGGACTCCGGTGCGGCCGCCCACGCCCCCGGCACGGTCGTGCTGGTCTCCTCCGGGTCGACCGGGGCGCCCAAGCTCGTGGCACGGTCGCCGCGTTCCGTGCTCGACGAGGGCGTGCGCTACCACCACGCCGGTCTGGCGCGGCCGGACGACCGCGTGCTGCTGCCGCTGCCGCTGAGCCACGCCTACGCGCTCGGCTGGCTGGCAGGCGCGCTGGTCGCCGGGGCGCACGTGGACCCGGTGCCGCCGCGTGCCGTCGGCGCCGTGCACAGCCGGCTGCGCGAGCGGGCGACGGTCCTGGTCACCGTGCCCGGCCTGGCCCGTGTCCTGGCGCGCCGCCGGGCTCTGGCCGACGACGCTCCGTTCCCCGCGCTGCGCCGGGTGATGGCCGGCGCCGGATACGTCGACGCCGAACTGGACGCGCTGTGGACCCGCACCATCGGTGTGGGAGTCTCCCGCAACTTCGGTTCCAGCGAGACGGGCTCCGTGCTGTGGGGAGACCCCGGACTGCCGTCGGGAGCCGTCGGCCACCCGATGCCCGGCGTCCGGGTCGACCTGCTGGACCCCGACGGCACGCCTCTGCCCGGCCGTGACGCGGCCCAGGGAGAAATCGCCGTCGTCCTGGAGGACGGCTCGGCCCACCGCATGCACGACCTCGCCGAACGCGACGAGCACGGCGTTCACCGCATCCTGGGCAGAGCCCGGCTCGGAGTGGTCCGCCGAGGGGCCCGCTGGGTCTCCACGATGGAGGTGGAGTCGGTGCTCCGGGCGGCCCCCGGCGTCGCCGACGTCTCGGTCACGGCGACGGGCCCGGACGACTCGGACGACCAGGGGCTCACCGTGGAGTACGTGCCCGCCGACGCCGAACTGGCCGCTCCGGCACGGGTGCAGGCGTACGCCCGCGCCGAACTGGCCGCGTACAAGGTGCCCGACAGCTTCCAGACCCGCTACCGGCTGCGCCGCTCCGCCGTCGGCAAGGCACAGGCGGCCCCCGTGTACCGCCTCGCGCGCGCCGCCCGCCCCGGGACCACGGCCGAGCAGGTCCTGGCGGCGGCCCTCACCGAACTCGGCCTGCCCCCGCGCCTGGCCCACGGCGGCACCGCCGCCGACCTGGCCGGGACGGCGGGGCTGCGCGCGGACGTGCTGTCGCCCGTGTTGGACACCGCCTGCGCGCTGGGACTGCTGGTCACGGACACCGCCTCGGCGGGTGCGCCGGACGCCTGGGCGTATTCCCCGGACGTCGTGCCGGCCGGCCGGGCGCTGGCGGCCCGGGTGCGCGGCGAAGCGGCGGGCGAGCCACCGGCGCCGCCGGCCGCGCCCGCCGGACCCCCGGCACCGGAGAAGGCCCTGCGTGCGAGCGTCGAGGCGCTGCTGACCGAGGCCGCCGTCGACGGGGCGCTCCTGGAGATCGGCGACGGCGGTGCCCCACCGGCGGCCGACGCCGAGTACGGCGCCTGCGTGGTCCTCGGGGGTGTCCACGGCCCGGCCGCCCGACTCGGCTCACTCGCCGCACTGCTGAGGCCGAAGGGACTGCTCGTGGTCGCTGACGCCTTCGTCCCCGACCCGCTCGCCCTCACCGACGACATGAGCCGTACGACGGCCGTCCGCTGGCTCGTCGACGGACACCTCCACTGGTGGACGACGCAGGAGCTGCGGGCAGGGCTGGAGGCCGTGGGGCTACGGGTGGAGGAGAGCCGTGGTGCCGAGCAGGCGCCGTACGCGATCCTCGTCGCCAGGAAGCCGTCGTGACCGGCACCCTTCCGGGCACGCGCCCCGGCACGGCGGGCGGCGTCCTCGCCGTGGACATCGGAGGCACCAAGCTCGCCCTGCGCGCGGTCGCCGCCGGTGCGGCCGTGTACGAGCGCACCGTGGTGTGGCCCGTCGGCGGCGACGCGGGAGGCGAGTCGGAGCTGATGGAGGCGTCCGTCGCCGAGGCGGTCGGCGCGCTGGGGGGAGCCCCCGTCCGGATCGGCGTGGCGGCGGCGCCCAACGTCGGCACCGACGGGTCCGTGGTGAGCTGGCCCAACCGGCCCCACTGGGTCGGCCGTTCGCTGAGCGCCCCCTTCGCGGGCAGTGGCGCCGAGGTCGTGTTCGGCGACGACGCGACGCTGGCCGGGCTGGCGGAGGCCCTTTCCGCGGGCAGTCGGGACCTGGTCTACCTGGGTATCGGGACGGGCGTCGGCGGCGGGCTGGTCAGTGGTGGCCGGCTGCTGACCGGCGCCTGGGGCACGGCGGGCGAGCTGGGCCACCTGGTGGTCGACCCGCAGGGCCCGCGCTGCCGGTGCGGCACGCGCGGCTGCCTTCAGGCCGTGGTCTCGGCCGAGGCGCTGGCCGCTCACGCCGCCGCGGCACGCGGACTTCCCACGACGAGCGCCGAGCTGGTGGCGGGCGTGGACCGCGCCGAACCGTGGGCGGATCGCACCCTCGACCACGCGGCCGACTCGATCGCCCGCGCGCTGCGGGTCCTCGTGGAGCTCGTCCAGCCCGCGCACGTACGCATCGGAGGCGGCCTCGGAGCCGCGCTCGAGCCGCTGCCCCGCAGGGTCGCGCGACGCCTGTCCGCGACGGCCCGCCCGGGCCGGCCCCTCCCCGAGGTCGGTCCGGCCGTCCATGGTCCGCACTCCTCCCTCGCCGGCGCCGCCCTGCTGGCCGCCCACGGCGCGAGCCTGCTCGGCGGGGCGGACCTGTTCCGCGAGGGGAGCCCGTCATGACCCGGCCGACGGTCAGCGTGGTCATCCCGACCCGCGACAAGGCGGACAGCCTGCGGCTCGTCCTGGCCTGCCTGGCCCGTCAGGTGTGCCCGGAGCCCCACGAGATCGTGGTCGTCGACGACGGCTGCACCGACGGCACCGCCGAGGTCGTGGCGGCCGCCGCCGCACGGCTGCCCCTGCACACCGTGGCGGGACCACGGGCGGGCCGCGCCGCCGCACGCAACGCCGGGGCCGCGGCGGCCCGCGGCGGCCTGCTGATCTTCCTGGACGACGACATCCTGCTCCCGCCGGCGGCCCTGGCGGCCCACGTCGCCGAGCACACCGGCCGGGAGCCCGGTTGCGTCCACGGACCGGTCCGCGAACTGCCCGCCGCCCGCAGACTGTTGGCCGCCTCACGGGACGAAATCCTGCCCGATCCCCATGCGGCGGCGACGAGCGGCCGGTTCGGGCGCACGGTGGCGAACGCCCTGGAAACCCTGGTGACGGGCATGACCACGGGTGAACTGGAGCCGGTGGCACCATGGTTGACCTGCATCGGAGCCAACACCTCGATGCCGTACGGGCTGTGGGAGCAATCCGGAGGCTACGACGAGACGTTCGGTACGACTTGGGGGTGCGAGGACCTCGAACTCGGCCTGCGCCTCTGGTCGTCGGGAGCCGGGATGCGCCTCGCTCCCGCCGCACCGGGCGTGCACCTCACCCACGAACGCGCCGACCGCTGGGAACAGCACACGGTGAACCTCACCCGGTTCACCGAGAAACACCCCGTGCCCGCCGTACGCGCCCTGCCGGAGCTGCTCGGTCCCTCGGGAAACAGCCGCCGGTACGTCACGGCCGTGCGGACCCTGGAAGAGAGCGCCCGCCCATGAACCACGAAGCCAGGACCCACCCTCTGCCGGCCGGCCGAGCCGCGCTGCCCCTGTTCTCCCGCCAGGACTGGTGCTGGGAGTGGACCCGCAGCTACACCGGTGACTCCACGCCGATCGAGTCGTCCGAGACCCTGCTGCTGCAAGGGCCGCTCGACACGGGAGCGCTGCGGGACACGCTGGCCGAGATCGGTACCCGGCACGAGGCGCTGCGCCTGCACCTGGTGGCAGGCGCCGGGCCGGACCCGTCCGCGCTCTGGCCCGGACAGGGACTGCGGCACGGGCCGGGGCCGCTGGACACCGTACGGGCCGCACCGCAGGACCGTGCGGCGGAGGTGACGCGGGTCCTCTCACGGCCTCTCGACCTGACGGACCGCATGACGCGCACGACCCTGGTGCGCACGGCCGAGGAGGAACACGTCCTCGTGACGCAGTTCCACCACCTGATCTTCGACAGCACGTCCCACCGCCTCTTCCGGGACCTGCTCGTCCACGGCTACCGCGAGCGCGTCACACCGGGCGGCGGCGCTGCCGAGCGCCGTGGCGAGCCCGCGAGTTACACCGGCCTGATCAGCCGGGAGCACGCACCCGAGGTACGCTCCGCCGTGCACGGGCGGGCAGCCGCCCTCGCCGGGGAACTGCGGGCGTACGGTGCGGCGGACCCGCTGGCGGGCGACGCCGGGGCGGTCGTCCCCGAGGCGGAGTTCGGCTCCCTGCCGCTGGCGCTGACGGCCGAGCGGACCCGGTTGTTGCTGCGGCGCTCGCGCGCCGAGCGCGTCACACTCCACACCGTCCTGCTGGCGGCCCTCGGTCACGCCGTCGCCACGGTGTACGAGCGGGACCGCCTGGTGTGCTCGGTGTACACGCACGGGCGGACCTCCGCGAGCGCCCGCGAGACGCTCGGCCTGTTCAGCACCGTGGTCCCGGTGCCGTTCGACACGGAGTACCGGTCCCTGCCGGAGTTCCTCAAGGCCGTCCACGGCGGCGTCCAGCGGGCGTCGGACTCCGCCGACCTGCCGTTCAGTGAGATCGCCTCCCACGTCCTGGACCGCCCGCCGGGCGACGGGGCCTACCACCGCAGCGCTCTGGCCCACCTGGAACTGCGGCTGAGCGGAGTGACCGGCTGGCTGCCGGAGGAGCCGAACCCTGTGCAGGCGTTGCCGTCCGGACTCGCCGTGACCCCGCAGGACCTGTATCCCGAGCACCCGTTCCCGGTCTTCGCCGGCCCCGAGCAGGCGTTGGCATGCGCCAGCACCCTCTTCGCCGACCTGGAGATGGCGGACGGGGCCCTCACGGGCTCGCTGTGGTACGAGAAGCACTATCACGACGCCACAAGGGCGGCACGCGTGGGCGAGATATTCATGCACTTCATAGAGCGATTGAGCGAGGGCGGATTTCCGTGATGCGCCGTCAGAAACTGCTTCCGTGAACGGCATTGTCGGGACCGGACGAAATCCGGAACCGACACGGCTTTGTGGCAAGCCTTGTTGACGGGAGATCACTTCGCCTGGAAGCATTCCCCTGCCACCGACCGGTGGCAGAGGAACCCGCCTACAAAGAGGGGATGTTGACATGACGAAGGTCAACTCTGTAAGCCTCGCTCTCATCAATCTCGAGCAGCTCCGCCGCCAGGCCGCGGCCGAGGCGAAGTAGGGCCACCGACAAGTGCCGTACGGGAGTCACGACTTCCCGTGCGGCACTCGTCGCACCTTCGGGCGAGGGAGCGCATGGACCGGGCGAGTGGAAGCGCTTACACCATGGAATTGAGCCGCCAGCAGCAACGGCTCTGGGAAGTGGAATGCGTGGTTCGAGGAAGCGCGCTGCTGCACACCGGCATTGCGCTGCGCCTCGACGGAATGCTCGACGAGAAAAGGCTTTGCCGCGCCGTCACGGCCGTATTTCGGCGGCATGAACTGCTCAACACGGGCTTCCGCGCGGACGGCGGGACGCTGACCCTCGGCCCGGCCACGCACCACGAGCCGCGCGTCCTGCACCGCCCGGACCTGGGTGCCGACAGGGCCGGACATCTCGCCGAGGTACGCCGAGCGGCGGCCGCGGCCCACGCGGAGGTCTTCCCCCTTGCCGGCGAGCCCCTGGCGCGCGCACACCTGACGGTTCTCGGTGACGGCAGCGGCGTCCTGCTCCTCACCTTCCACCGGCTCGTGATGGACCTGTTCTCCCTGCACCAGGTGGTGACGGACCTTCAGGAGGCTTACCGGCGCGGACCGGACGAGCCGCTCGCGCCGGCGGACCGGTATTCCGCGCTCCTGGCGGCGCGCGAGCACCGCAGGTCCGCCGACTGGGAGTTCTGGCGCACGGAGCTGTCCGGCTTCCCCACGCCGTGGATCGGCGAGCGGCGGCCGGAGCCGGGCTGGCTGCCCGACGGGGCCGAACTGCGCGTTCCCCTCGACCCCGACCTGTCCGGCCTCCTCCAGGCGAACGCCCGCGCCGCGCGCTGCACGCCCACGGTGTACGTCACCGCCGCGGCGGCCCGACGGGTGCTGGAGCGCTCCGGGGCCGCCGACCTCGTCCTCGGCACCATGTCCGCGAACCGCATGAACTCCGACGCGGTGGGCCCGCTCGCCCAGGCGGTCCTCGTCCGCGTCGGTCCCTCGGCCCCGCACGGTGACCAGGGAGTGCTCGCACAGGTGCGGCGCGGGCTGCGCGAGGGAATGGCGCACCAGGGCGTGGAGTTCGAGGAGATCGTCGATCTGCTCACGGACGGGATGGGCGTCGCACGCGACGACCTGGCCCCGCTGAGCGTGAGCGTGACAGCGGACTCCTGGCAGAGTTCCGTGGCGGGGCTCGCCTTCACCCTCTTCGACCTGGACGACGACCAGGGCGAAGGGGAGGTCGAAGAGGAGGACGAGGGCACCGCCGGGCCGGTGGTCCGCCCGTCCCAGCTGGACCTGGAGTTCAACCTGTCGGCAGCGCAGCCGCAGCTGGTCCTCACCTACGACCGCCGGTGCTTCGGCGCACAGTGGTGCGAACGGTTCGCCGCCGACCTGCTCACCGACCTGGCGACCGGCCGCGGCTGATCCGGCCCACGGCCCGGCCGGGCCACCGTCGCTCGGTCAGGCCGATCCGCCACGTGCGCGGTCGATCGACTCCAGCCCCAGCCGTCGTACGTCCCCGAAGCGCGCCTCGTCGAGAAGCGCGCTCATCAGCGTGACGTCCAAGTCCTCGACGTCCGGAGCGAACTCCGCTGCCTGCGAGGCGATCCGGGCCGCGTCGATCGAGGTGCCTCCGGCCTCGTAGAAGTCCGAGTCCTCCTCCGGGAGTGAGCCGAGCACGCCGTGCCATGCCTGCGCGAGGGCCGCCGCGAGACCGTCGAGTCCCTTCGGGCCCTGCCGCGTCGCCGAGGTGTCCACATCCGCCATGGCAGGAACATAACGCACCCCGCTCACCCGCATCCGGAGTTTTACAGTTGTGTGGCATGACCGCTCTGACGAGGGGCTATGCCCTGCGCCGCGGGTAGCGTCGGCGGCGTTAGGGCGTCTTCCACAAGGCAGGTCATGACGGCGACATCCCATGAGCCAGATCAAGGACTTCCCCTCTCCTCGCGTCAGGAATGGTGCTGGGAGTGGGAGAGGTGTTACGACGAGCTCTATCCCAAGGCCGTCTCCCTCGACTGCTCGACCACGCTCCGCATGCAAGGTCCCCTGGACGTCGGCGCGTTACGCGAGGCGCTCGCCGAAGTCGCCCTACGCCATGATGCGTTGCGGCTGCGGCTGCTCGACGCCAAGGCGCCGATCGAGCAGGTGGTCCGACCGCGGCAGGCCCTGCGTCCGGAGCCGTTCCCCCTGGAGACCATGGACCTGGGCGACGCACTGCGCCGACGGGAACTGCACGAGATCCTCCTCGACCTGACCACACGCCCTTTCGAGGTCACCGAATGGCTGTCCCGGGCCACCCTGCTGCGGCTGGCCACTGACGACCACGTGCTGCTGACCAGCTTCCACCACCTGGTCTTCGACGAGCCGAGCCATCAGGTCTATCTGCGCGACCTCGCCCACTTCTACAACCGCCGCGTGGCCGCCCCCGGCGCCGACAGCGTCCGACCAGCCTTGTCCTACGTCGACTTCGTCCGCACCGAGAACACACCTCGAGCCCGCCTAGACACCGCGTCCCGCCTGGCGGGCTGGGCGGACCGGCTGCGCGCCCACGGCTCCGGGGACCTCCTGCCCGGCCGCACCACCGGGTTCCTCCCGCTCCAGCACCACTACGACAGCGTCCCGGTGGACCTGTCGGCCGAGGAGTCCCGGCGCCTGCTGCGCGCGGCCCGCGGCGAGCGGGTCTCCCTGTACGCGCTGCTCGCGGCGGCGCTGGCCCGGACGCTGGGCGGCTTCTACGGCCGCGAGAGGCTGATCCTCTCCACGCCCTCGCACGGCCGTGTACGCCCCGAGACCCGCTCCGCCCTGGGCCTGTTCTCCAACATGATCCAGGTACCGGTGGACCTGGGCCGGACCCCACCGAACGGACTGTTCCGGCAGGTCGACGGAGTCCTGCGGGACGCCTCGGCGGTCGTCGACCTGCCGTTCGGCCGGCTCGCCGAGGCCGTCCTGGGCCGCCGGGGCGACGCGGCCTTCCACCGCCACGCCCTGGCGCACGCGGAGTTGCGCCTTTACGGGGTGACCGGCTGGATCGTCGACCGGCGGGAACACGAGATACCCATGCACGGACTGCGCACCGGTCTCGCCCCCTACCACCAGGATTTCTCCCGGCTGAAATACGCGACACCACAGTCCTCCCTGTCCGCCGCGGCCACCTTTTCGGTCGGCCTCACCATGGAGGCCGGCCGGCTGACCGGCGCGCTGCGCTACGAGACGACGTATCACGGTCGCCGGACGGCCGAGGCCCTGGCGGACGGCTTCCGGGGGCGTCTGACGGATCTGGCACGGGCCGGGGCCCGAAGGCCGTGAGTCCCGTCAGGCCCGGGTCGTGTCCGGGGAGCGCCCGGCGAGGGACTCCCGGCCCGGCCCCTGCGCGAGGACCTCGTAGCGGCGCCACTCCTCCACCGTGGCCGGCGCCTCGGGACCCGACCCGCAGATGACGTACCGGTGCGGGGTCATGACGAATCTGTGCCCGGGCAGGGCGGCCAGCAGAAGTCGGTGCACCTCCCGCGGGCCAGGTGGCTGCCGGGACTGCCGGGGTACGAGGTACGCCGTCAGTCCCGGGCGGCCGGTGGGGCCGGGTTCGACGAAGACCTGGGCGGAGCGGGGGCACAGCGTCCGCGTGAGCAGTGTCTGTACCTCGACCGGATCGATCCAGCAGCCGTCCACGAGCACCAGGTCCTCGCGTCGGCCCAGCCCGGAGAGCGCCCCGGTGCCCCGGACGAGGTCCTTCGGTCGGGGCGCGTCGTCCGCGGCGGCCCGCAGGAGGATTTCCTCCAGGCAGGTGAGCAAGCCGGTGAGCCGGTCGCGGGAGAACAGTGCCGTGTCCGCGGAGAGCGTGACCTCGAGGCATTCCGACACGCGCCACACGTCGACGTAGAACTTGCCCGGCTCCCACTCCTCGAAGCCACCGTCGTCGTCGAAGGAGGTGATCGTGTGCGCCGTGTCCCGGGCCGTCGGAGCCCTGCCCTCTCCCTGACCGCCGTATCCGTGGATGTTGAGAAAGCACTCCAGATCGAGGTCGACGCCTCGGGCGGACGCCACCGATTCGGTGAGCACGTCGAGCCGGCGCGGGTCGCGCTCGCCGACGCGGTAGGCACGCAGGGACGCCTGCCACGCCGCGTGCGCGATGTCCCGGAACGGGAGATCCGCGACCGTGAGGGCCACCGGGATGATCTGGAAGAAGGTACCGACCGAGTTGCGGCTCTCCGCGGACGTCCGGTTGGCGCAGAACAGCCGGAACGTGGCGTCCTCCAGCCCGCTGATCGCGCTGACCAGCACCGCGAGGGCGCCGGTCAGCACCGCGTTGACGGTCGTGCCGTGGCGTGCGGCGGCCTCCGTCAGCGCACGCGCCGCCGCGCGGGAACGCATCGTGATCTTCGGGAAACGGGGGGACTCGGGAGTCCGCAGAGGAAGGGGGAAACGGTCGTTGGGGAAGCGCGAGAGCTGGGCGGTCCAGAACGCCTCGGCCCGGGCCTCGCTCCGGCCGCCGGCCAGGCGCTGCGCCGCGGCGTGCTCCCTCGGTTGCAGCAGGGGGCGGGGAGGCCGGGCGGACAGGGCGGCACGTTCCCCGGGGTCCGCCGCCAGGAGCTCCCTGAGGTCACCGGCGATCACCTCGACGCCCCAGCCGTCGGTCGCGACATGGGAGAGACATAACGCCACCCCGCGAACGACCCCGGAGACGGTGACCACCGCGATACGCAGGGGCCACTCGAACACGGTGAAGGGAAGGCGCCGGAGCTCCTCCAGGACCGCCCCGGTCGTCTGGTGGGTGGCGCAGTGGTGGACCCGGACAGGGACCCTTCCGCTGGCGCAGACGAACTGCCGGTACCCGCCGTCCTTGTGTACGTTGAGCCGTGTCCGCAGAGACTCGTGGCGCTCGATCACCACCCGGAGGGCCTCACGGACGTCGTCGAGCGTCGTCCTTGTGTGCGCCTCGCACTCGATCAGTACGTCGAGGTTCATGTGCTCCGTGTACGGGGCGGAGCTCTCCATCCACCGGCACACCTGATCCTGACCCCAGGTGAGGTCGGCGGCGCCCCAGGTGGCGGCGTTGAACTCGACGGGGACCAGTTCGGTTTCGTGGCGATTCATCGGTCGGCCGGCTCCTCGGTCGCTCGGGTCGTACGGGACTGCTGCGGGGGTTCGGCCTTGGCGCGCCAACTGCCTTGCCGGGGACGGCTGGAAGACAGTGGTGTGAAGATTCCCGAGGACCGGTGATCACCCGATCGAACTCACATATTCTGTCCGGCGTCGCGTTCGGATACACAGGGCGTTGCGTGGCGCGGTCGCGCCGGGCAGGCCGAGAGAGGAGCGGACGGGTGAGTCACGCACGAGGTCCGGAAACGGACTCGACGGGGGACATGCGATGACCAACGGTCTGGCGGCTCGACTACCTCTGGACCTGCTGCGCGAGCGGAACCTGCGACGGCTGTTCTGCGCGCAGGCCGCCTCGGTCCTGGGCAGCAGCATGATGCCCATCGCGCTGTCCTTCGCCGTGTTGGAGCACGGCGGCGGGGCGAGCGGGGTCGGCCTGGTCCTGGGCGCGCAGACCGCGCCCCTCATCGTGTTCCTGCTGGCGGGCGGTGTGCTGGCGGACCGGTGGGGCCGCCGGGTCACCATGATCGGGAGCGACCTCGCGCGCGCGGCCATCGAAATCGCCGTCGTGGTCGTCCTGTTGACCGTCGGCATGCCGCTGGGCGGTTTCGTCGTATTCGCCGCGGCGCTCTCGGTGGCAGCCGCGTTCTTCCACCCCGCCTTCCACGGGTTCGTCCCGGAGGTCGTCTCCGGCAAACGCCTCCAGGAGGCCAACGCCCTCGGCTCCACCTTCTATTCGATCGGCTCGCTGCTCGGACCCGCCGTCGCCGGCGCGCTGGTTGCCTGGACCGAGCCGGCCTGGGTCATCGCCATCGACGCGGCCACCTTCCTGGCCAGCGCGCTGTTCCTGGCCGGAGTGCGCACCTCGTCGTCCGCCACGAAGTCCGGCCGGGAGGACGAAAGCTTCGTTCAGCAACTGCGTCACGGATGGCGGGAGTTCAGCTCACGCACCTGGCTGTGGTCCCTGCTCGCCTACACGTCGCTTGCGTCCACCTTCGTACTGGGGCCCGTGATGGTGCTGGGCATCGCCTTCGTCGGCGGCAAGGAGAACGGCGCCGCCCAGTGGGGCACCGTCATGGCCGCGCAGGGAGTCGGCTCACTCCTCGGCGGATTCGTGGGAATGCGGTTGCGCTTCCGCAGGCCGCTGCTGGCGTCAGTCTTCTGCACGTTCGGTCTGGGAGCCTTCGCCGGCCTCCTCGCCGTGCGCGCGCCCGTGTACGTCCTGGTCGTGGGCTCGCTGCTGTCCGGCGCGGGATTCGCGCTGCTGCACATCCTCTGGACGAGCAGCCTGCAGGCCGATGTGCCGTCCGACGCGATGTCCCGCGTCAGCGCGTACGACGGTGTGGCGACCGTGCTGTCCATGACCGTGGGCTACTGGTGGGCGGCCCCGACCGCGGACCGGGTCGGGGCCACGCCGTTGCTCTGGTTCGGCGTGGTGTGGACCGTGGCGAGCGCCGCCGTGATGGTCACGCTGCCGCAGATCCGCCGGTCCGCGCCGGGATCGGAGAAGGACGGGGACGGCGCAGTCGCCCCGGAGGCTCGGGAGCCCTCCTCGACGCACTGAGAAGCGTGACAGGCGATCAGGGGCGGCGGATTCATCTCTGCCGCCTCGGGGGAGTGGGCCGGCGTTGCTCTCCCGGGTGGCCGGCATCGCTCCGCCATGCGATCCCCGACGTGCTCGAAGAGCTTTCCCGCCGTGGCGTGTCCTCGTGCCGGAAGCCGTCCGACGGCAAGGAACGAAAGGGAAGTCTATGCCGCAGCCCGCTCTTTCGATCATCGCCGGAGGCGTGAGCCCCGTCCCGGACGATGTGTACGCACTCTTTCGCGCGCAGGCCGAACGCCATCCCGGGCGGACGGCGGTCCGGCAGGGCGACGAGGCCTGCACCTATCGCGAACTGCACGCTGCCGCAGAGAAGTCGGCCGCCCTGCTGCACCGTCGAGGGGTACGCTCCGGTACGCCGGTCGCGGTGTACGTGGAGCGTGGCGTCCACGCGGTGAGTGCCCTGCTGGCCGTCCTGCGGCTCGGCGCCACCTATGTGCCGCTCGACGTGCACCACCCGCTGGAACGTTCCCGGGCCGCCCTGCGTGCCGCCGGTGCGACCTGCGTACTCGTCTGTGGGGATGCGCCGTTCGAGGGCGTCGAAGCCGTCGATCTGCTCCGTCCCGAACCGGGGGACGAGGTCCCCGCCACCGCACCGCCCCCCGCCCCCGACGATCCGGCCTACGTCCTGTTCACGTCGGGATCGACCGGCGTGCCCAAGGGGGCCCGGCTTCCCTACCGTGCCCTGTCGAATCTGGTCTGCTGGCTGCGTCGTACGGCGAGCGTGGGCGTGGGGGCCCGCACGGTCCAGTTCTCCCGGGTGAGCTTCGACGTGTTTCTCACGGAGGTGCTCGGCACTCTGACCACCGGCGGTGAGCTGCTGGTGCTCGACGAGTCCCGCCGGGCGGACGTCGAATACCTCCTGCGGTTCTGCGAGGACGGGCAGGTCCAGCGGCTCCACCTGCCGTTCGCGGCGCTGCGCCCCTTCGCCGAGTGGGCGCAGTACAAGAGGGCCTCGCTGCCGCGTCTCGTCGAGATCTCCACGGCCGGCGAACAGCCCTATGTGACAGCCGCGTTGGAGCGACTCCTGAGTGCCGGCGCGCGGTCTGCCCGGCTCACGAACCAGTACGGACCCACGGAGACCCATGTGGTCACGGAGGCGATCCTCACCGGGGATCCGGCCGGCTGGCCGCGTACGCCGTCCGCCGGAGTCGCCCTCGACAACACCGTCGTCGCCCTGCTGGACTCCGCGGGCGCCGTCGTACCGCTGGGCGACGAGGGCGAGGTGAGCGTCGTCGGCGCGCCGGTGGGGCTCGGCTATCTGGGGCCGGCGTCCACAGCGCCGGGGGCGGGTTTCGGCCCGGTCGAAGCGCTGGGTGGACGCTGGGGCTACCGCACCGGTGATCTGGGCCGGATAGAGGGCGGCGAACTGGTCCTGCGCGGTCGGATCGACGACCAGGTGAAGATCAGCGGCCACCGGGTGGAGCCCGGCGAGATCGAGATCCTCGCCGGCCGTGCCGCGAGCCTCGCCGAAGTCGCCGCCGTGGCCGTGGACACGCCCGGCGGGACGCGGACCATGGCGCTCTTCGTGGTACCGGCGCCCGGAACCACCGTGGACCCGGACGCCCTGCGCGGCGCACTCGCCCGACGCCTGCCCGAGGCCGTGGTGCCCAGCCGTATAGTCCTGTGCGACGCGCTGCCCCGCACCGGCACGGGCAAGATCGACCGCAGAAGCCTGGCCGAGCGCCCCGTCGACCGGGCAGTCCCGGCCGCCCAGTCGGTCTCGGGGCCCGCACTGCCCGTTGACGAGGCGCGGATCGCCGGTCGCCTGGCCGCGGTGCTGGGCCTGGATCGGGTTCTCGCGGCGGATTCCCTGCTCTCCCTGGGCGGCAGCTCGCTTCAGGCGATGACCCTGATGACCGAACTGGCGGCCGAGTTCGGCAGCACGCCCGCGATCGACCTGCTGCTGGGCGGCGCGACGGTGTCCGACCTGGCCGGGCAGCTGCGGGCGGGCGGTTGGGAGGAGCCCGACGAGAACCGGCCGCCGCACGGGGCGAATCACTCCGTCACGCCCGTCACGCCCGTTCCACCCGTCCCCTCCGCGCCCGCCGGTGCATCCGGGAAGGGACCGACGCCGTTGCTCCCCGCGTCGACCGTGCAGTCCGAGATCTGGCTGGCCGGACGGCTCGGCGACCCGACGGCGTACAACGTGACGATCGCCCTCGACGTCGCCGGCACGCTGGACCGCGCACGACTGCGACACGCCCTGCGGCGCACCATCGCCCGCCACCCGGCACTGCGTTCACTCCTGAAGCGCAAGCGTGATCGCATCTTCGTCCACCGTCCGCAGGACTGGCTCACCCCGTTCGAGTACGAAGTCGTCGGCGGGGCGCAGACGCGGACCGGCGCACTGACGAGTGAACGAGCCTTCGCCGACCGGCCGTTCGACGTGGCAACGGACCTGCCGATCCGCGTGGCCCTGCTACGCGGCCCGAGCCGGGACCGACTGGTGGTCGCGTTCCACCAGCACGCGGTGGACGCCGCGGGCATACACACGGTCATCGACGATCTGGCCCACTGGTACCGCACCCCGGACGAGGCCGGGGAAGAGGCGACGGACAAGGCCCCGGACGCGGCGCCACCCGGTCCGGGCCCGGCGGACGCCGCCACACTTGCGCACTGGAGATCAGCCCTCGCGGGTGTCACCGCGGCCCATACGACCTGGCTGCGGCGCGAGGGCGGTTCTCCCTCCGGCCGGCCGGTTCACCGGCGCCTGGAGCTCCCGTACGACGTGCTGCGCCCGCACCGGAGCGCACCCGAGAGCGGCACGGTCACCCGGTTCGCGAGGATCATCGGCGCCTTCGCACACGCTGCGCACGCAGTCGGAGCGCCCGAGGAGTTCCTCACCGGCGTCGTCACGACGCGCCGCGTCCCAGGCGCCTCTCCCGCCGTGGGCTGTCACTTGGGTCTCCTGCCGATCCTGCTGCGACCGGCGGCCGGGCTCTCGGACACGGTGACCGCCGTGCACGCCGCCATGGCCACGGCGCTGTCCCACCGGCAGATCTCCCTCGGCGAGCTGGCCTCCGTCCTGCCGAAGGGTTCGTTCCTGACCACGACGTTCGGACTCGACGACACGGAGACACGCGAGATCGACTTCGCGGGCACCCGCGCCACGACCCGCTACGTCCCGGCGCCCACAATCCAGTTCCCCCTCGCTCTCACCCCGTGGACGAGCCCGCTGGGGACCGCGGGCCTGGACGCGGTGTTCGACGAAGGCCTCTACCTGCCGCACACCGTCGACGCCCTGCTCAGGGAATGGACCCGCCTCCTGCGCCACGCCGCACAGCCACTCTGAGCCGCATGTCCCGGCGGCCCCGCATCCGCTCGTCCGCCCCGGCGCCGACTTTGAAAACGACCACGTCGTCGAACGGCCCGCAGCCGTCTGAAACCCACCCAGCCCGTCATCGACAACTGCTCGTCCGCGATGCGTTCGCCGAGCAGCAGTGCGGCGACCGCCTCCCGGTAGCGCTCGGTCGTTGACGACCAGCACGACCCCGACGTCATGGGGGTCAGCCGTACGAGTGAACGGGATGCGGCTGCACCGGCTACGGCAAGGACACGTCCGCTGCGCACACTGAGCGCAGCGGTGTCCGGTTCTCGCCGGTCCGCGGTAAATGCCTGGACTGAGGACCCCCTCGAACGGGACACTTCCGACTTCCGAACCACCGGGAGTGTGATGGGGACCACAGATACGCGAGGGCCGACGCCGGGCAGGACCGCGGTCGTTCTGGCACTGCGCCGCTACGGTCGGGAACTGCTGCGACTACGACGGCTGGCCCTGCCCGCGATGGCGCTGCCCGCCGTGGGCAACATCGGCACCCGCTACGTCGCCCCCCTGCTGATCGCCAAGCTGGCAGGCCAGGCCGCCGAAGACGGTCTCACCCTCAGCTCGGCGCTGCCGTACGTGCTGGGCTTCGGCGTGACGCTGCTGCTCGCCGAG
The DNA here is from genome assembly GCF_032248645.1 of Streptomyces zaehneri. Taxonomy (NCBI): domain Bacteria; kingdom Bacillati; phylum Actinomycetota; class Actinomycetes; order Kitasatosporales; family Streptomycetaceae; genus Streptomyces; species Streptomyces zaehneri. The sequence continues at coordinate 77,650 of NZ_JASTTJ010000014.1, read as the reverse complement.
GCCGTGTGGCGGGTTGGGCAACACTGCCTGAACCGTGTGGACGCCCTCGGCATGGAGCACCTGTACGTGAGCGGCATGGAGGAACTTCTCGCCAAGGACGCGGCATTCTTCCATGACAACTTCGCCGGATCGCTGACCAAACGGGTGCTGAGCTTCGGCAAGCGCTTCGAGGACTTCGTGGACACGGTGACGTACCGGATCGTGGGCAGTCTCGTCCCTCTGGTGTTCGGCGCCGTGGTGTTGTGGAGCTACGAACCGATGCTCGTCGTCGGCCTTCTGGTGATGATCGCGCTGACGGTGCTGGCCGCTACGCCTCTGATCCGTCGTCGGCAGAGGCTCGTCAACGAGCGTGAGGCGGCGTTCGCCAGGGTTTCCGGTCACGTCGCCGACAGCCTCATGAACATGGAGACCATCCGGGCGTTCGCGGCCGAGCGGCGGGAGGCCGACGAACACCGCAGCCGTGTCGCGGACTCCCGGCGCCTGACGCTGCGGTCGTGGGACTACGGCAATCTGCGCGTCGACACCCTGATCGCTCCCATGTCCGTACTGACCAACGTGCTGGGCCTGTTGGTCGCCATCGCCTTCGGCGGTCCGGGCCAGGGGGTGGAGGAGGTCGTCGTCGCCTTCACCTACTACTCCAACGCCACCCAGATCATGTTCGAGTTCAACCAGATCTATCGGCGTCTGGAGAGCTCGATGACCGAAGCCGCGCAGTTCACGGAGCTGTTGCTGGATCCGCCCACCGTGCTCGACCCGACGGAACCCGAGCCGCTCGCACTGCGGGACACGGGCATCCGCTTCGAGGGGGTGACCTTCGCCCATGCCGGCGCGAAGCCGATTTTCCAGGCGCTCGACCTCGACGTGCCCCCAGGCGCACGGATCGGTCTGGTCGGCAGGTCCGGCGGAGGCAAGACCACACTCACCCGGCTTCTGTTGCGCATGTCGGACATCGGCGACGGACGCATCCTGATCGGTGGTCAGGACATCAGCGGGTTGCGCCAGTCCGACCTGCGCTCACTCATCGCCTACGTCCCGCAGGAACCCGCCATGTTCCACCGCAGCCTGCGCGACAACATCGCCTTCGCCCGGCCCAGCGCCACCGACAAGGAGATCCACGCCGCGGCCGCGGCCGCGCACGTCACGGAGTTCGCCGACCAACTTCCCGACGGCTTCGGCACTCTGGTGGGGGAGCGGGGAGTGAAACTCTCGGGCGGTCAGCGTCAGCGCGTCGCCCTCGCCAGGGCCATCCTGCGCGACGCCCCGATCCTGCTGCTCGATGAGGCCACCAGCGCACTGGACTCGGAGAGCGAACTCCTCGTCCAGGACGCCCTGTGGCGGTTGATGGACGGACGTACGGCCCTCGTGGTCGCACACCGTCTGAGCACCGTCGCCGGTATGGACCGTCTCGTCGTCCTCGACCGCGGAAGCGTCGTCGAGCAGGGCACCCACGAGGAGCTGCTCACATCGAACGGTGCCTACGCCAAGCTGTGGCAGCACCAGTCGGGCGGCTTCCTCGGCGAAAGCGAGCCGGCCCCCGGATGCCCGATCCCGGTAGCCGGTTCCAGCGGGCTGCCCGGACCGGCCGACCCGGCGGGACCGGCCGACCCGGCGCCGGACGGGGACCGCGGGACGTCGTCGCACGCTCGTACGAGCACCGGATCCACTGCCGCGTGCCGCTGTGCGCAAGAGGTCCGGGAGATCATGCCCGACTCGACCGTCTGACCGAAGAGGGCCTGGCGCGGCTGGGGCCTGGGCCGGACCACGCCGACCACGAAGACCAGGGCAGCGTGATCCGCCGCCGCCGGATCATCCGGCGAATCCGCCACACCTACGTCCGACGCCCCCGTGCCGTCGGCGACAGGGCGAACCTTGCCTGATCCAGCACTGCGCTGTGCCTCGGATGTGCCGCCGATGAGTTCTTGGCGGTGGTGCCGTCTACCTGTCGACGAAGGGAGCGCACCATGCGCAAGATCATCGTTTGCACGTTCCTGACGCTGGACGGCGTCATGCAGGCGCCGGGCGGCCCGGACGAGGACGCTGAGAGCGGCTTCGAGCACGGCGGCTGGCAGAAGCCGGTGACCGACGACGAGGTCGGCGCGGCCATCGCCGGTTGGTACGAGCACGCCGACGCGATGCTGCTCGGCCGCAAGACGTACGAGATCTTCGCGTCGTACTGGCCGAGCGCCGATCCCGGCAACCCGTTCACCCATCGGATGAACGGCATGCACAAGTACGTGGCGTCCCGGACTCTGACCTCCGTCGAGTGGCAGAACTCCACGCTGCTGGAGGGCGACGTCGTCGATGCCGTACGCGAGCTGAAGGCGTCCGACGGCGGCAACGTCAACGTCGTCGGCAGCGGAGACCTCGCCCAGACCCTCATGCGGCACGGCCTCGTCGACGAGTACCGGCTGACCGTCCATCCGGTGATCATCGGCACCGGCAAGCGGCTGTTCGCCGACGGAGCGATCCCCACGGCGCTGGAGCCGGTCAGCGTCTCGACGACGAAGGGCGGCACCGTCGTCGGCGTCTACCGGCCGAGCGGCAAGCCCGGCTACGACAGCTACTGAGCGATCTCGTTCGGATCACCGGGCGGTCTGGACAATGCCCGCGGCGTGGAGGGCACACGGTCGCCGACATGCTGATCGATGGGCGCCGGGGGCGGCCACCGGCGGAGCCGGTGGGCCAGGAACCGGCGCGAGGCCGTGCTGCGGCGCTGGCGCCGGGCCGCTGGTCTCGCGGGCGCTCCGGTTCAGCCGTCCAGCCGCCGCGCGCTGAGCCACTTCACGATCTCCGGGTCCTCGGGTACGCCGGATGCCCTCACGCCGCGGCGTGAGGGCATGCACTTCCGCGCACGTCCCGTGCCATGGGTCACGGCACGGGAACTCCGGAGCGGCTCAAGCGGTCATCGCGTCGCGGACGAGCGCGGTGTCGACGAACTGCTCGAAGCGGACGATCCTGCCGCCACGAACGACGAAGTGGTGGGCGACGCGGACGGCGAGTCGCTTTCCGGTCGCCTTGTTCGCGGCCGTGTAGCGGGCGAGGACGACGACGTTCTCGCCGTCGGCCACGTAGGTGTCGTCGTGCGCGATCCACTCGTCCCATTCCTGGGCGAGCTTCTCCATGACCCCGGAGGTGACGCCCTCGGGGGTACGGTACGTGCCGGCCAGCGGGAAGCCGGCCATCTCGGTCCACTCCACGTCCGGGGCGAGGGTGGCGCGCAGGGCCGCCAGATCGCCTGCCGCCGAGGCCAGGTACTGCCGGCGGACGATGTCGGCGGGGGCGTCGGAGTTGGCGAATTCGGTGTTGTTCGGCGTGGTCATGGCCGTCAGCCCCATGCCATCTCGCCCTTGGCGACCTTCGCACCGATCTGTGCGGCGATCAGCATGCCGTGGTCGGGGTGGCGCCGGACGAGAGCGTCGGTCAGCGCGGCCGCGTCGGCGGCCTTGCCCAGCTCCTCTTCGAAGGCGGTCAGGTAGTCACGCGTGGCCGTGATGGCGGACGCGTCGGCCGGCGTGCCCGGCAGACGGTGACCGGGGACGACCAGTTGCGGATCGAGGGTGGCCATGTCGTCCAGCAGGCCGATCCACGCGGCCCGCTGCTCGGGCCTGGCGGTGTCGGCGACCCATACGTGCTCCTGCTGGAACAGCAGGACGCCGCCGAGAAGGGCACGGTGCTCGGCCTGCCACAGGTAGTGGCGGTCGGGCAGTTCCGCTCCGCCGCCCCTGAGGTGGAAGCGGTGGCCTTCGAGGGTGATGTCTTCGGTCAGCGGCTCGATGTCGACGAGGCGGGTGGGCAGGTTCGCCCCGAGCGACTCCCATGCCTTGAGCTTGCCTTCGTAGGAGTGCTGGATGTGCTCGATGACGTGGTCGGTGGCGACGAACCTGGCGTCGGGGAAGGTGTCGGAGAGGACCTCGGCGCCGAAGTAGAAGTCGGGGTCGCCGTGGCTGATGAAGACGGTGGTCAGCTTCTTGCCGGAGTCGAGTACCTCGGCGGCCAGTCGGTGGCCGTCGGCGCGGGTGAAGCCCGCGTCGACGAGCAGCGCCTGGCTCTCGCCGGTGACGAGGGTGGCGGTCTTGTTCTTGATGCCGGCGGGGAAGTCGAGGTCGAGGACCTTGAAGGACAGCGTGCTCATGAGTGCTCCTGGGGCGGGATTGCGGGCGGAGATTCAGGACGTGCGAGCCGTGCGTCGTGCCGCGACGAGCCGCCGGCAGCCCTCTGCGGACTCGGTACCGGGCGGCCTGCCGATGACGCCGTTGGCCTCCTCGATGTGGCCGGACATCCTCATCGGCACCCGCCGTCCTCCAGGAAGAGGCTGCCGGAGACGACCTCCACCTGCACTTCGGGGTGGCGGGAGGCGACCTCACGCAACGTTCCGGCGAAACCGTGCGGCCAACCGCAGCAGGCATCGAAAACGTGGACCAGCTTCATCGACGACCTCGCCAGGGTGTGGCGCCCGCCTCGTGCGGACGATTCACCTGAGGAAACAGTAACTGACCAGTCAGATATTTCGGCATGATTGTGCTTCGCGTCACGCGGGAAGAGTGCATCTCGTGCCCCCAGCGCCCCGCGGTGAGCCTGCTTTGCAGGTCAGGGCAGGCGGGGCAACACGTCCCGGGCCGAGTGACTGAGGAGGCGAAGGTCCTCGGCGAACCGCCGACGGTCCTCCGCCGGAAGCGGCTCCATGAAATACCGCTCGATGTTCTCCACGTGCACGCGTGCGGCGCGAACCGTCGTCTCCTCGCCCAGCGAGGTGAGCCGTACCAGCTTCGCGCGCCGGTCGTCGGGGGAATCCGCACGCGTGACCAGACCCGCGCCCTCCATGCGGTCCACCAGACGGGTGGCGCCGCCCGTCGTCAGGACCTGTTCCTGGGCTATGGCACGCATCGACAGGCCCGGCGCGCCGGCCCGCCCGAGGATCAGCAGCACCTCGAACATCAGATGGCTGACACCGCACTCCTCCTCGAGTGCGCGCCCGAGGATGTACTCCAGCCGGTTGGCCGCCCCCTGTAGCCGTCCGAACGCCAGGATCGACTCGTGATCCGCGGCCTCCTTCGCCGACCCGATCCCCGCTTGCTCGCTCACGGTCGCGCCGCCCCTCTCACCGTTCCGGCTATCACCGTACCGATCATGTACGAGAGCGGCAGGGTGACGGTGGAGACGGGGGCCCGCCCCGCGCCGCGGGCTGAGGCCGAGAAGCCCTCGGCGGGCGGCCTCGGAGCCACTCCCGTGGCCAAACCCTCTGGACTGTTCCCCTCAGGGCCGCACCGCTGTCCTGCGGGGCCTGGCCCGGTGAGGACGGTACTGACGCAAGGACGCCTCCCTCGAACAGGCTGGGTACCGGGCGGGTGCTCCCGGCGACGGCCCGCCGGGCTGCCGCCCCGCCGGGCCGTGCGACGGCTCAGCGTGTGCCCAGGCGGAAACCGGACCGCGATGGCGGCCCGGGCGGGCGCGGCGGGCGACCACCGTCACGGCCTGGCCGAGCCGTGGAGCGATTCGAGGATACGGACCGCGTCGCGCAGTCCCGTCGGGCGCAGCAGTTCCCGGGACGAGCCGCGCTCCCAGCCGGGACCGCACACCAGGACCGGGCTGTGCCGCCGGGCGCCGCGGATTCCCCACCGGGCCGAGGCGATGTGCTGGGCCAGCGGAAAACTGGCCGTGGATCTCGACTGGGCCCAGAGGGCGACTGCGGCGGGACCGACCCGTCGCACGGCCCCGTCCAGCGCCTCGCCGGGGACGGCCCCGCTGAGCATCAGCGTCGGCACCCCTCGTTCGGCCAGTGCGGCGTTGAGAGCCTCCAGCGGCAAGGTGTGCTGCTCGCCGGGCAGGCAGGCCAGGAGCACGGGCGGGGTGTCCTGGCCGTGCCGCATGTGCTGGGAGGCGGCGTAGGCGTGGTGCAGCACGGTGGAGACGTGCCAGGACAGAAGGTGCTCGACTTCGACGTAGCGGTCGCCGGATGACTCCCACTTGCGGCCGACGGCGCGCAGTGTGGGTGCCATGACCTCCTCCCAGGCAGTGACGAGTCCGTAGAAGCGCACAGCGGCCGTGAGCTGTTCGTGGACGGCCGAGGCGTCGAGGCGGACGGCTGATCGGGCCAGGCCGCGGCACTCCTGCCGGGCGGACCCGAGGGGGAGCGCGCTCGGGGAGCGGGACGCACTTGCGCCTGTCGTCCCGCTGCGGGGCCCTGGTGAGGGCTCGCAGGTACGAGGAACGGGCGAGGTGGCGTCGGCGTGGGACGTCCCTTCGTCGAGTTCGCGCCGGGCTTGTCCCATGGCGGTCCGCGCCGCCTCGGCCGGGGGCACACCGGTGGCGGTGAGGCGGCACATCTCCTTCACCATGGCCACGTCCTGCGGGGACCATCGGCGCTGACGGCCGTCCGCACGCACGGCGGGACCCAGGCCGTAGCGGCGGTCCCAGGAGCGGAGAGTGGTCGGGGAGACGCCCAGGACGCGGGCCAGAGCACCTGTCGTGACGCCGGTGCCGGCCGGCTTCGCCGCGGGGCGAGCAATCACGGTCGTTCGGCCTCTGCGACGAGGGCGGCCGCGGACGGGAGCCAGGGCGGGCATCCGCACCGCGACAAGTGCTCGTTCGCCATGGGTTCCGCCTCTTTCGCTCGGGTGCGGACCTGCCGCCCGCGTCGGTCGACTGATCTTCTGCCGAACGCGGCCGAACGGATGCGCGGAGGGGGCACGGACGAGTGGCCGGGCTCCGGTCGCTCTGCAACAGGACGCCGGTTCGAGGCTCAGCACGGCGACTCTGCGCGACATGCCTGCGCCGCTCGCTCCGGCCGGCCGCCGGAACAAGCGATGCAGAGACGATGCAAGTTGTCGCATCGGTCGCTCCGCCGCCGCTGCGGTCGACAGAGGCAGGCTTCGCGAAGTCACCCGTCCGGAGTGCAACCACCGACGTCCGCGGAGGAGAAGACGGGTCAGTGCGACTGCGGAATGGCGCAGCCCGACAGGGGGATGAAGAGTCCCCGGTTCCGGAAAGGATCCGCCATGAAGTTGAGCGACGAATTGCCCGTCGACCACAAGCTTGCCACGGTCTACCGCTACGGCGCCGCGTTCTGCGGCCTGGTCCTGCTGGTCTTCGGCGTCCTGGGATTCGCCGACCGGCTGAGTCCGTTCGACACGGAGGGGCAGCATCTCGCAGGCATGTCGACCAACGGCGTCCTGAGCCTGATCTCCGTGGTCGTCGGGCTGGTTCTCATCGGCGGGGGCATCGTCGGAGGCAACTTCGCGTCGACGCTCAACATGACGGTGGGCACGCTGTTCCTGCTGAGCGGCTTCGTTCATGTCTTCGTCCTGGACCGGCCGGCCAACGTGCTCGACTTCGGGATGAGCAACGTGATGTTCAGCTTCGTCATGGGACTGGTCATCCTCACCTTCGGCATGTACGGCCGGGTCTCCAGCAAGCTGTCGCACGACAACCCCTACTGGCGCCGGCGCCACGCGCGGGAGGCCGCGAAGGAGTCCCTGGCCCGCCGCCGGCAATCCGTGAACCCGCTCGGTGACGGCGGCCGACGAGCAGTCGGGTCCGTGCCCGGCGCGTCGAACGCGTCCGAAGCGGCAGGTGCCCGCGACTGACGCGCTGGCAGGCGTCAGCCGCCCGCTACCGCGAGCGGAACCCCTGCCTCCCGCAAGGAGCCCCGACCCCGGCGACGCTCAGCGAAACGCGGAGCCTGCCTCGCTGGTGCTGCCCAGAGATTCCTGCTGGACGTCGGCGTCGCGCTGGTCGGTTCGCCGGCCTCGGACGCCGCGTCGCCGGGAGGGCGCCACCGAAGCGGTACCAACTGCTCCGGTGGCGCCCTCCGTTGCAAGTCCGTGAACGCTTCTTTAAGGCCCCGACTTCATCGGTCGGCCGCAACGCGGAACCTGCTGCATGAGGCATTCGCTCCAGCAGACGGCCAGAAAACGTTCCTATGAGGCGTGGTCGGCCGACTCGCATCGGCTGTCATGAATCAGGCCCCTGCGACACCGGCCGCAGGCCTGCCGCGTCGCGCCGACGGCGAACAACTGGAGCAACCTCCCTCGCTTTGCACCCCGCAACACTTCGGCCATCCTGACCTGGCCGAGAGTGGCGGCGGCAATCGCCCCAAAAGGGATGAGCGCGTTCGTTTCTCGATCTCGCGTCGGTCATGTGCATCGTGTACCTTCCGATTGCTTGCGGAGATGACTGACTTGTTTTGGCCTGCGCAGCGCCCTCCGGGGGGAAGGCGCAAGATCGTGACGGGCATGAAAATTGTGTGGGGGAGGCGTAAAAGGCATGTCTGCACGACCCCTTGAGCGAACGCGGCGCCTCTGTGGGCGATGTACCGAGAGGCGCTGAGCGCCGCCCTGGCGCCCTATGGTCACGGCAGGGTCTTCCTCCGGCCGATCATGTAAACGTCACGTGATTTCGACTGCTTCCATCCAAGGCGAAGCCCATCGGCGCTCGTGCTTCTCGCATGCCTGATTTCGCGAGCGTGTTACGCGCGTCGACTCAAAATTGACGAACTCTAGGTTCGAAGGATGATGGCGAAACTAACGGGGTCCGAGGAATTGTCCCTGTCAGACATGCTGGGCGCGGTCACCGTCGCCCAGCCCGACCGGACTGCCGTCTCCTGTGGCACGGAGCGGCTGACCTTTCGGCAACTCAGTGAGCGCAGCGGGAACACGGCCGGCTACCTCCGGCGGCTCGGTGTGGTGAACGAGCCTGTCGGCATCTTCATGGAGCCGTCCGTCGACCTCATGGCGAGTGTCTGGGGCGTCCTGCACGCAGGCGCCGCCTATCTGCCGCTGTCGCCGGAATACCCGGATGAACGTGTCCGCTACGTGATCGCGGACTCGGGGACCGAGGTCATCCTGGTCGACGAGTCCTTGGCGTCCCGACTGGCCGCGATCACGCCACCGGGAACGAGGATCGTCACCGTCGCGCAGACCCAGGCCCCCCCGGACGCCGATTCCGCCGCTCCGCCCGCCCCCTCGCCCGCACAGGGCCACAGCCTCGCGTACGTGATCTACACCTCGGGGAGCACGGGCAACCCGAAGGGCATCGGCATCGAGCACCACAGCATCGTCAGCCAGATGCGCTGGCTGGCCGACGAGCAGGGACTGGACGAGCGCAGGACGGTGCTGCAGAAGACGCCCCTGAGCTTCGACGCGGCCCAGTGGGAGATCCTGGCACCGGCCTGCGGCAGCAGCGTGGTGATGAGCGGACCAGGCCTCTACGCCGACCCCGCCGGGCTCATCGACCTGATCGTGGCGTACCGGGTGACCACCCTTCAGGGGGTGCCGACGCTGTTGCAGGGGCTCGTCGACACCGGACGGCTGTCCGACTGCACCTCGCTCACCCATGTCTTCAGCGGCGGTGAGTCGCTCACCAGGAACCTGGCGATCGAACTGCTAGACGCGTTACCGGACTTGGGCTTGGTCAACCTGTACGGACCGAGCGAGTGCACGATCAACGCGTCGGCCCACACCGTGGACCGCGGCACCGTCCAGCACGGTCCCGACCACATCTCCATCGGCCGACCGGTCCGGGGCATGAGCTTCCACATCCTCGACGCCGCCCGCCGGCCTGTGGCACGTGGTGAGTCGGGCGAACTCCACATCGCCGGCCGCCAACTGGCCCGCGGGTACCTGAACAACCCCGAGCTGACCGCCGAACGCTTCATCACCAACCCGTTCTCCACCGATCCCGAATCCGCCCGGCTGTACCGCACCGGCGACCTGGCCAGGTGGAACGACGACGGCACGGTGCAGTTCCTCGGCCGTACCGACAGCCAGGTCAAGCTACGGGGCTTTCGGGTCGAGCTGGACGAGATCAAGGTGTCCATCGAGAAGCACGACTGGGTCAAGCGCGCCGCCGTCCTGGTCCGCGACGACGCCAGAGTCGGCGCCAATCTCATCGCCTTCATCGAGCTCGACCCCCACCGGGCCGCGCTGATGGACCAGGGCAACCACGGTACCCATCACCAGTCGAAGCAGAGCAGGCTGCAACTCAAGGCGCAGCTGGCGAATCTGGGTGTGCGCCAGGAAGACGGAGCGGCCGTCGTCGAGCTGCCCGGACGCTCGGCGACGGCCCGGCAGCGGCGCACGGTGTTCGCCCGCAAGACGTACCGCTTCTACGAAGGCGGCGAGGTCGAACGGGCCGACATCATGGCCCTGCTCGCCCACCCGACGCGACAACCGGCCGCCCCCCGGGACCCGGACACCCTGACGCTGTCCGAACTCGGCTCCCTGCTGCGCTATTTCGGACAGTTCCCCAGCAGCGAACGGCTGCTTCCCAAATACGGGTACGCCTCTCCCGGCTCGTTGTACGCGACGCAGTTGTACCTGGAGCTGTCCGGTATCGCGGGTCTCGAACCGGGCTACTACTACCACCACCCGATCAACCACCGGCTCGTGCTGATCAGCCCCGCTCCGGTCGGCGCCCCGAGGCTGCGCGTCCACTTCATCGGGCGCCGGTCGGCCATCGAGCCCGTGTACCGCAACAACATCCAGGAAGTTCTCCACTTCGAAGCAGGCCACATGGTCGGCCTGTTCGACCAGGTCCTCCCCGGGTACGGGCTGCGCATCAACGCCCGCCCGGGGGAGTCCGAGGTCAAGGATCTCCTGCGCTGCCCGGACGAGGACCACTACCTGGGCACGTACGAGGTGGAGACGGCCGCCGCCCCGGCCGTCGACAGCCCGGTCGACCTCTATGTGCAGGCCCATCCCGACCGGATCGCCGATCTGGACCGCGGTCAGTACCGGTACGACGGCGCCGAACTGGTGCGCGTGTCCGACCACCTGATCCGCAAGCAGGACGTCATCGCCATCAACCAGGAGGTCTACGACCGCGCGAGTTTCGGGATCAGCGTGATCGGCCGCGCGTCCGAACCCTGGCAGCGCTACGCCGACCTCGGCCGGGAACTGCAGCGCCTCCAGATGAACGACCTCGACCTGGGGCTGATGTCCTCCGGCTACAGCTCGGAGACCGGCAACCCCCTGCCGTCCGCCCGGCGCATCGCGAACCTCGTCGGCCTCGGCCCGGACGCCGCGTCCTACTTCGCCGTCGGCGGCCGTATCAGTGCCGAGCAGCGGCTCAGCGAGGGCATGAAGGAGGACTCCGTCCACATGCGGGGGCCGGCCGAGATCGTCAAGGACAACCTGGCCGAGTCCCTGCCTGCGTACATGGTGCCCAACCGGGTCACCGTGCTGGACTCCTTCCCGCTCACCCCGAACGGCAAGATCGACCACCAGGCCCTGCGCGAGCTGGACAAGGCCGCCATGGAGGACACCGAGGCGCCGGTCGTCCCCCCGCGTACTCCCACCGAGGAGGCCATCGCCGCGCTGTGGCGCAAGGTGCTCAGACAGGACCGGGTCTCGATCCGGGACGACTTCTTCGCCGCCGGGGGCCACTCGCTGACCGCGGTCAACCTGGTCGGCCGGATCAACCGGGAGCTCGGCAGTTCCCTGCCGCTCCAGGTGCTGTTCGACGCGCCGACCATTGCCGAGCTGGCCAGACGCGTCGACCGTGAACCCGCGACCGCGCTGCCCAGGCTCGTACGTCTGCGAGCCGGAGACGGCAGACGGCCGGTCTTCTGCTGGCCCGGGCTGGGTGGCTACCCGATGAGCCTGCGGCTGCTGGCCGGCAGGCTGGAACTGGACCGGCCGTTCCTCGGAATCCAGGCCTACGGCGTCAACGCGGGCGAGATCGCGTACCCGACGTTCGACGAGATGGTCGCCAAGGACATCGAACTCATCCGGGAGGTCCAGCCGGCCGGCCCGTACACCCTGTGGGGCTACTCCTTCGGGGCCCGGGTCGCGTTCGAGACGGCCCGCCAACTGGAACGCGCCGGTGAGCGGGTCGACGAGGTCATCCTGATCGCACCGGGCAAGCCGCCCGTGGAAACCCGCGCCGAGACGCCCACCGAGGCGGCGGTCAGCTTCGCCGACAACACCTTCGTCGCGATTCTCTATTCGGTGTTCGCCGGAAACCTCGAGCGGTCGGCGGTCGACGCGTGCCTGGCCGCAACCCACGACGAAGACTCCTTCATCGCATTCGTCTGCGGCCGGTTCGAGCACCTGGAGCGGGAACTGGTGCGCAGGATCGTCGGCGTGGTGCGGCAGACCTTTCTCTTCGAGTACGCCCCTCACGAACTGGCCGAGCGCACCATCGCGGCACCGATCACGGTATTGCGGGCCGACGGCGACCAGGACTCCTTCATCGATTCCGGCCACACCCTGTCGAGTTCACCCCTCAGGGCCAGCCGACTCAGGGCTGATCACTACGAACTGCTGCGCACGAACGGAATCACCGAACTCATCACCGCCATTCAGGCCGCACGACTCCCCAGAAAGGCCATCGGAGTGCCTCACGTCAGCATCAAGCATTTCCCGAACAACCTCGAAGCCGACCAGATCTCCGTCCTCGTCGACGCGATCACCAGCGCGGTCCGCACCGCGTTCTCGGTCGACGAAGGCGCCGTGTCGATCGCCCTCGAACCGGTGGCCCAGGACGTCTGGACCGAGCGGGTGTACATACCGGAGATCGTCGAAGGCACCGGCCGCCTGGTCAAATCCCCGAACTACTGAGTCCGGCCGTCGAATTCGACGACAACACAGGAAAACCAGGACATGCCATTACGGAGGATCGTATGCGTAGGGTGATCAGCAGGGCGAGGGAAGACCTCACCGTGATCGTCGCGCGGGACCCGTCGATCCGCACCCGCGCGGAGGCACTGCTCCACCCCGCGCTGCCCGCGCTGTGGACCCACCGGCTCGCACATGCCCTGTACATCCGTGGGCACCGTCAGCTCGCCCGGATCCTGTCCTACCTGGCCCGCGCGGTGACCGGCGGCATCGAAATCCATCCGGGCGCGACGCTGGGCCGGCGCGTGTTCATCGATCACGGGGCCGCGGTGGTCATCGGGGAGACGGCCGAGGTCGGCGACGATGTCACGATCTTCCATCAGGTCACGCTGGGCGCGGTCGGCTGGTGGCGGGACGGGCGCCGCGAACCCGGTGCCCGCCGGCATCCGGCCGTCGGCGACCGGGTGGTGCTCGGCACCAACGCGATCGTGCTCGGTCCGGTCACCGTCGGCGACGACGCGTTGATCGGCGCCGGTTCGCTCGTACTGTTCGATGTGCCACCAGCCGCCCGGGTGACGGCCCCCGAGGCCGAGGTCGTGCAGCGGCTGTCGGCCGCGGATCGCGAGGAGGCCGACCAGCTGCTGCGCGCGCTGGCCACCTCCGGGTGCTGGTGACGGCCCCCGGCTCCGTTCCCCGTTCAGCCATTGTCGTTGTCGTCCCACCCGACCACGTGTCGGCATGCCATCGGAGGCATAGATGATTCACGTCGGTGTCGTGGAGAGCAACCTCTCCGGATCCGGCTTCGAAGGCCTGCAGATCATCAAGGAACTCGACTGCCGCGTCACCTTCTTCACCCGCGACCTGGACCGGTACCTGGAAGTGCCGGGCGGACCGGCCTACTTCGACGACTACGTCGACGAGATCGTGCACTGTGAGACGAACACCTTCGAGGACCTCCTGCCGCACGTGCACGCCGCCGGGGCCGAGCACCCCTTCGACGCGTTCCTGACCCTGGCGGAGTACGACGTGGTCGTGGCCGCCGAGGTGGCGGTCCACCTCGGACTCCCCACGGTCAGCGTCGACGGCGTCGCGACGGCACGCAACAAGGCGCTGATGCGCCGGCGCTGCGCCGAACTCGGCGTCGCGATACCGGCGTTCCGCACCGTGCGCAACCCCGCCGAGGCCGAGGCGGCCGCGGCCGAGATCGGCCTGCCCTGTGTGGTGAAACCGGCCGACGAGACCAGCAGCGCCGACGTCCGGCTGGTGGAGACCGCGGCCCAGGCGGCTGAGCATGTCGCACTGATCCGGTCCCGGGTGGAGAACACCCGCGGCCAGGCCCGCTATCACGAGCTGATGGTCGAGGAGTACCTGAGCGGCCCCGAGGTCAGTGTGGAGCTACTGGCCGACGGCGACCGGTACGAGGTGTTCGGGGTGACCGACAAGTCGGTCACCGGCCAGGGCTACTTCGTCGAGCTGGCCCACACCTTCCCCTCCGGCCTGCCCGAGCCGGTGGTGCGCGCCTGCGGCGACCTGGCCGTGGAAGCGCTCCGCGCGGTCGGGTTCGACCTGGGCATGGCCCATGTCGAGATCAAGGTGACCGGGTCCGGGCCCAAGCTCATCGAGATCAACCCGAGGCCCGCCGGCGGCAAGATCACCTACCTCGTGGACCGTGCTCTGGGCATCCGGTCCCTGGAGCTGGTGGCCAGGCAGTACCTCGGGCAGCCGCTGCCGGCCCGGGTGCTGCCCGAGCGGCCGGTCGGCGGCGCCGCCATCCGCTACCTGACCGCGCGGCCCGGCCGCGTCGTGTCGGTCGGCGGGCAGCAGCGGGCTGGCGCCCTGCCCGGCGTGGAGGAGGTCGTCGTCAAGCCCGAGCCGGGCTCCGTGGTGCGGGAGTTGCGCCGCAACGGCGACCGCGCCGGACATGTGCTCGTGGTGGCCGAGACCGCCGAGCTCGCGGCGCGCACCGCGGAGGCGGCCGCGCAGGAGATCAGCATCCGGACCGAGCCCGTCGTCCGACGCCCGGTCGCGGACTCCCTGGTCGACCTGATCGGCGGGACGCCGCTGCTCCGGCTGCCGGTTCACCGCATCGTGGACGGCGTCCCGGCCGATGCCGAGGTGCTGGCGAAGCTGGAGCTGTTCAACCCCTGGTCCAGCAGCAAGGACCGGGCCGCGCTGTCGATGCTGCGCGGCGCCGAGGAACGGGGGCTGCTCACCCCGGGGGACGGCACCGTCATCGAGGCGACCTCGGGCAACACCGGCATCTCGCTGGCCGCGCTGGCGGCGGCCCGCGGCTACCGCTGCGTCATCGTGCTGCCGGACAACGCCACTCAGGAGCGGGTGGCCATGCTCCGCTCGCTCGGCGCCCAGGTGGTACGCACCCCCCACACGGGCGGCTACCAGGCGGCGGTCGACAAGGCCGAGGAACTCCACCGGCAGACACCCGGGTCGTGGTTCTGCCGCCAGCACGACAACCCGGACAACACGCGCGCGCACTACGAGACGACCGGCCCCGAGATCTGGAGCGACGCCGACGGGCGGATCGACGTGTTCGTCTGCGGAGTGGGCACCGGCGGCACGCTCAGCGGCGCCGGGCGGTACCTGCGCGAGAGCCATCCCGCGGTCCGGATCGTGGCGGTGGAACCGGCGGGCTCGCCGCTGCTCTCCGGCGGCGAGCCCGGTACGCACACCATCCCGGGCTTCAACGGCGGTTTCATCGCTCCCACCACGGAGCGAAACCTCATCGACGAGGTCATCGCGGTCTCCGACGCGGACGCCCTGGACACCACCCGGCGGCTCGCGCTGCGCGCCGGACTGATGGTCGGTGTCTCGGCCGGCGCCGTCGTCCACGCGTCCGGTCTCCTGGCCGCACGTCCGGAGTACCGGGGCCGGCGCATCGTGACCCTGCTGCCCGACACCGGGGAGCGGTACCTGAGCCTGCTCGGCCGGGAGGCCGAGCCGGTAGCCGCCGCGGCCGCGCACGGCGGCGGTGCCCGGTGACGGCGCCCGGCCCCACCGATGACCGGCCCCGCCTGCTGATGGTGATGCCGTACCGCCAGTTCGTGCGCAAGGCACAGGCCGAGGGGTTCTGGGTCGGTGCGGTCTGGGACCCCCGGCTGGAGTCGCCGGAGTACCTCGACGACGTGCGCGCTCTGGCGGACCTGTTCGTGTCGGCCGACTTCCGGGACGCGGAACTGCTGCGCCACACCCTCCACGAGGTGGCACGGGAGCACCGCGCCACGCTGATCTACCACATCGGCAGGGAAGAGACGATGGTCACCGCCTACGAGGTGGCCGAGGACCTGCGCACCGAGCTCAACCCGGCCGCGGCGATCCGCCTCCTCGCCGACAAGCGAGCGATGCGGGACCTGCTCGCCCGGCGCGGGCTGTCCCCGGTGTCCTACGAGGCCGCACCGACGCGGCACGAGGTGCCGGACGCCGTCGAGCGCATCGGCTACCCGGCCGTGGTCAAGCCGTCCGCGCTGGCCGGCAGCCGAGGTGTGTTCCTGTGGCAGGAGGCGCGGGACCGCGCGGCCTGGACCGCACTCGTCGACCGGTACGGCTACGACGGCCCGTTCCTGGTCGAGGAATATCTGCGGGGTCCCGAATACAGCGTGGAGACGCTGAGCAGGGACGGCCGGCACCAGGTCATCGGCATCACGGAGAAGCTGCTGGGACCACCGCCGCTCTTCGTGGAGGTGGGGCACGTCCATCCGGCGCCGCTGCCCCGGGACCGCCGACGGGCCGTCGAGGAACTCACCACGGAGTTCCTCACGACGTGCGGGTACCGGTTCGGCCCCGCGCACACCGAGGTGATCTGGACACAGCACGGCCCGCGCATCGTCGAGTCGCAGGCCCGGCTCGGCGGTGACCGGATACCGCGACTCGTCGAACTGGCCACCGGACTCGACATCGAACAGGCGATCTTCGCCGCCCTGGCGGACAGACCGGCCGAGCCCGCCGAGCCGACGGCGACCGCGATCGTGCGGTTCTTCACCTTTCCGCCCGGCCGCGTCGACGCGATCCACGGCCTGGAGACAGCCGCTCGGCTCGGACACGTCGACGAGCTGAGCCTGCGGCTGCGCCCGGGCGACACCGTACCGGCGGTCGTCGACTCCAAGAGCCGGCACGGGCACGTCATCGTCTTCGGCGCCTCTCCCGAGGAGGCCCGCGCCCGCTGCGCGGAGGTGCTCGCCGCCATCGAGGTCGTCATCGACGACACACCCGTACGAGCGGACGGCCGCGCCGGAGCGCTCGGGACGCCCGTGTGAGCCCCGCCGGTCACGAGTCCCCCCATCCCGAAGAAAGGCAGTGACGATGCAGTGGTCCACACCCACGACCAGGAGGTCGCCATGAGCACCCCCGCCACCGACGCACAGGTGGTGTTCGTCGGCTACAACGCGGCCTACCTGCGCGCGATCGACGGGAGCGTCCCGAGCGGGTCGGTCGTGGTGATCGAGGAACCCGACATCATCCGCAAGCGCCGGCTGCAGGACGCGGCGGCACGCTTCGACTGCCTGGACCGGATCGTCCCGGCGGGTTACCAGCAGTCGGCCGAGGCCCTCGACCTGGCGGCCGAGCTGACGGCCGCCAGGCCGGTGGCCGCCGTCGTCCCGGGGCTGGAGTACGCGGTGCCGGCGACGGCCGCACTGGCCGAGAAGCTCGGGCTGCCGGGCGCGGCCGAAACGGCCGCGCAGGCACTGCGGGACAAGGTCCGGCTGCGCGAGGTCACGGGTGCGGGCGGCGTCCGCAATCCGCGCTGGCGCGAGGTGCACGGCCCCGCGGACATCCTAGAGTTCGCCGGCGACGGTCCGGTCGTGGTCAAGCCGGCGAACCGGCAGGCGAGTGTCGGCGTGCAACTGCTGGACTCGGTCGACGCCGCCACCGCGGCACAGGCATGGCAGCGGACCTCGTCCGCCGCCGAGTACGAGCAGGTGCCCGACCGGCAGCTGGCGTGGCGCTTCCTCGCCGAGGAACGCCTGCGGGGTCCCGAGTACAGCGTGGAGGCACTCGTACGGCAGGGCGAGATCATCTTTGAGAACGTCACGGCCAAGACCGTCGTCCCGGGGCCGTATCCCGTCGAACTCGGCCATCTGCTGCCTGCTCCGCTCGACCAGGACACGCAGGCCGCGTTCGAGACGGCCATGCGGGCGCTGGTCGCCGCGATCGGCTTCCGGACGGGCATCCTGCACGCGGAGTGGATCCTGACCGAGGCGGGCCCGACGCTGGTCGAATGCGCCGGCCGCTGCCCCGGTGACTACCTGATCGACCTCGTCGACCTGGCCTACGGCACACGGATCAGGCTGACCCTGATCGACCTGCTCGCCGGCCGTACGGTCACGCTGCCCCGTTCCGCACGGCAGACCTCGGCGATCCGGTTCCTGGCCGCCGAGCCGGGCACCGTGACGGAGGTCGCCGGCGTGGACACGGCGCAGGGGTTGCCCGGCGTCCAGGTCGCGGAGGTGGATGTCGAGGCCGGCCAGGAGGTCCGGCCGTGGGCGTCCTCCTGGGACCGCGCCGGGCACGTCATCGCGACCGGGCCGGACGCGGACACCACCCGTCAGCGCGTCCTGGACGCGGACGCGGCCATCCGCATCGCTACCGATTGAGGAAACACAATGTCTGTTCTGTGGCAACGCGTCCGCGGATGGCGCGGGTCCATGCCCGGAGGGTCGGTCGGCACGAGGCTGGCCGTGATGGCGATGATCGACGCGGTGGGCACCGGCGCCTTCCTGGCCGTCTCCGTGCCGTTCGTCACCAGGTCGGTGCACCTGTCCGAGGGCAACCTCGGTTTCGGCCTGGCCCTGTCGGCCGCCATCGCCCTGGCCACGGCCATCCCGATCGGCATCCTGGCCGACCGGATCGGCCCGAAGAAGGTGCTGGTCGGGGTGAGCCTGTGGCGCTGCGCCTGCTTCGTGGTCTACCCGCTCGTCCAGAACCTGTGGCAGTTCCTGACCGTCGTGTGCCTGCTCGGCCTGGTCGACAAGGCGGCGGCACCGATGGAACAGGCCCTCGTCGGTCAGGCGACGGCGACCGACGACCGGGTCAGGGTGGTGGCGATCCTCCGGTCGCTGCGCAACGTCGGCTTCACCCTCGGCGCCCTCCTGGGCGGTATCGGGCTGCTGATCGACACCCGGGCGGGGTACACCGCGATCCTGCTGGTCAACGCCGCCTCCTTCGCGGTGCTCGCGAGCCTGGCCGCCCGGCTCCCGGTGCTCCACGCGTCGGCGAAGAGCCTGCGTCGGCGCTTCTCGGTCAGTGTGCTGCGGGACGGATCGTTCCTGTCGTTCACCGGCATCAACGCCGTGCTCACCATGCACATGACCCTGCTGAGCATCGGTATCCCGCTGTGGATCGTCGGGCACACGGACGTCTCCTCGGCGCTGATCTCCCCCCTGGTGGCGGTCAACACCGTGCTCGCGGTCGCCCTGCAGGTGCGGGCCAGCCGGGGTACCGACACCATCCCCGGCGCCGCGCGGGCCCTGGTGTGGGCCGGTGTCTCCCTCGCGGTCTGCTGCCTGCTGCTCGTCGCGGCGCCGAAGCTGCCGGTCCTCCTGGCCGTCGGCGTGCTGCTGCTGGCCATGGTGGCGCTGACCGGCGGCGAGTTGTTCCAGTCCGCCGGTGGCTGGGGCGGCTCCTACCTGCTCGCGGTGCCCGGCCAGGAAGGCGTCTACCTCTCGGTCTTCTGGCTCGGCGTGGCCGTCCAGCAGATCGCGGCGCCGGTGCTGGTCAGCCTGGTCGTCACGGCCGGCTCCACCGGATGGGTCGTCCTGGCCGCGCTGTTCGCCGTCTGCGGACTCACCGCGCCGGCCATCGGCCGATGGGCTCAGGCACAAGCGGCAGCCAGGCACCGCCCCGACCCGAGCCTGGCCGAAGCCACGTAACCACCTCGGCCGGCAGGCTCCGTCCGGACCCGAGCCTGGCCGAGGCCACGTAACCACCATGCATGCCGCTCCCGTAGTCGGGTCGGCACGGTTGATCACCACTCAAGGAGAGACGTGTCCGTTCCGCTGTATGTACCTTCCGGCGAAGGCGAGTTCGTCAACATCCGGGACACCAAGAGGACGTACCTCAAGCTCACCACGCCTGACTCGAACGGTGAGTTCGGCTTCTTCGAGCACCACATGGCTCCGGAGGCGAGCGGTGCCAGCCCGCACATCCACAAGGACTCCACCGAGATGTTCTACGTGGTGAAGGGCGAGATCGAGTTCACCATCGGCGACCGCAAGGTGGTGGGTGAGCCCGGCGCGTTCGCCTACATACCCAAGGGCGAGCCGCACGGCTTCACGAACAGGGGCAACGAGGATGCCACGCTGTTGATCATGTTCTACCCGATCTACAACCGTGAGGACTACTTCCGCGGCCTGGGGCGCCTGACGGCCAACGGGCGCAACCCCAGCCTGGAGGAACTCCAGGAGCACATGGCGAAGTACGACCAGTTCATGGTCTGACCCGCGAACCCACGCCAACGAACGGGGGCCTGGCAGCGATTGCGCTGCCAGGCCCCGGTGTTCGCGCCGCCGTCAGTCGCTCGCGCTGCTCCGGGTGCGGAAGCGCCACTGCAACTCACGCACCTGCTCGGCCAGTTCCGGGACGGGACCCGCCACTACGAGACCGGGCACGACGTCCTTGATGGACAGCGGACTCAGGGGCGAGGTGATCGGCACGCCCCACTCCGCCTTCCAGTCCCGAGCCTGCTGGGACGAGCTCGCGTACACGATGCGGCCCAGTCCCGCCCATCCGTGTGCGGCCGCGCACATCGGGCAGTGCTCACCCGACGTGTACACGGTCGCGGTGGCCCGCTCCTCGGCGCTCAGGTGGGCCGCGGCCCAGCGGACGAGTTCGAATTCGGGGTGCCGGGTCGGGTCGCCCGTGGTCGACTCGCGGTTACGGTCCTCGGCGAGGATCTTGCCGTCCGCATCGACGAGCACGGATCCGAACGGCCAGTCGCCGGCCTCCACCGCCTCGGCCGCCAGCTCGATGCAGCGGCGCAGATAGGGCAGTTCGGCTTCGGTGACGGTGGTGGAGCGGTCGGCGCCGCTCGCGGGAAGGTCGTGGTCGTTGAGGGCCACTGATACTCCGTCTCGTCTCGTTGAGGGGGTGTCGGCTACGGCCGGTGCGCGGCCACGGTCGCCAGTGCCTGCCACGCCGCCTCGGGCCGCAGGGTTTCGTTCGGATCGCCGTGGTACGGATCGAGCAGCACGGTTTCGGCACCGGCACGGCGCAATTCCTCGATGTCCTCGAGAATCTGTTCCAGGGTTCCCTCGCCTGCCCGGCGATCCGGGTCGGCGATCGGCTTTTCCGTGAGCCGGAGAAAGATGCGCGGCGCCAACTCCGGCACCGGCTGATCGAGCTCGGCCGAAATATCCTTCAGCCGAACCGAGGCGTCCCTGAACCAGGGCATCGTGAACCGCAGTGGATGCCATGGAGAACCAAGTCGGACGGCACGCCGTATTGCGGCGTCGCTGTTGCCACCGACCCAGATGGGAATCTGTCCGCAGCGATAGTCGTCTTCGTTCTCCCATGCGGCACGTATGGTCCGCAGGTGTTCGTCGGTCAGAGCGCCACGCCGTTCGAACGGGACGCCCAGCGCCTCGAACTCCTCCCGTGCCCAACCGACCCCGACGCCGAGGATCAGTCGGCCGCCACTGAGTTGCTGCAGGTTGGCAGCCATGCGGGCGACCAGGAGAGGGGGCCGGTAGGGCGCGATGAGCACCGTCGTGCCCAGCTCTATCCTCGTCGTGATTCCGGCCAGCCAGGAGAGAGTTGTGAACGGTTCGTAAAATGGGGCGGGATATTGCCGGGCGACATCCGATGTGATCGCCACATGGTCGGAGAGCATCAACAGGTCGAATCCGAGACCCTCCGAGGTCTTGGCCCAGCGGGCCAGGTTGTCCGGGTTCGCACCCGGACCGAAGTTGGGGACATTCACACCGATCCGCATGGCCCAACACTAGCAACTGGCAGACATTGGCGTGCAGTTGTCTCCACAGGATTTCGGAAGAGCGAATGCGCGGCACGTGACGGCCGGTCAGTTGTCCTGAGCCGAACCGCAATTCCTCGCATCCGGCAGATGCGCTCTGCGAAGGTCCAGGAGGAAGAATGCGGCCAGTACGGCCGCCGTCGCCGGGAAGAGGGCGGACGGGCCGCCGAGGGAGAGCAGCGGGCCGCCCGCGAGCGATCCGATCCCGGTACCGCCGTCGAAGGCGACGTTCCACGCGACCCCGGCCATGCCGAGGCCGCCGGGGCGGTCGCCGGCCGCCTGCATGGCGAGGACCAGGGTGGCGCTCTGGACCGCGCCGAAGCCCGCTCCGAACAGGGCGGTACCGGCCAGCAACAGAGCGGGGTCGTGAGAGGCCGCACCCGCTGCTGTGCCGATCGTCGTGGCCACAACGGCGGGTAGGAGCACCTGGCGTCCTCCGTACCTGTCGATGAGCCACCCGGCGCCGAGCCGGGAGAGCACGGTGGAGGCCTGCGCGGCAAGCAGCGCACCGGGCGCGGCCGAGGCGGTCAGCGGCAGGAAGGTGAAGACGACGCCGTAGGCCGTGGTGGAGGCGGCCTCCACCATGAGGGGGCCGGTCATGGGGCGCAGTGACCGCCATGTTCCGTGCGGGGTCCGTGGGCGGCCGGAGCGAGGTCCGGCCGCCCGGACGGGCGCTGCGGCGCGAGAAAGGCCGAACGAGCCGACCAGGACCAGAGCGGCCGTGCCCGCCGTCAGCGCGAAGGCGAGCGCGTACGCCTCCTGCCGGGCCAGGGCGATGCCCAGCGGAGCTCCCAGGACGCCGGCGACACCGACCACCGCGCCGTACCAGCCGAGGGCTCGCCCCCGCTTGCCGGACGGGAACAGCTCAGCGGTGAAGGTGACGCCGGCGACGACGAACACGCCGAAGCCCAGCCCGCGTACCGCCGCGAGACCGGTCAGGGCGGGCAGTGCGGAGACGGTCGGCAGAACCAGGCACGGCAGCCCGAGCAGCGCACCGCTCATGGCGAGTGCGTGCCTTCGTCCGAGGCGGGCGAAGAGCCACGGCGTGAAGGGCTGTACGACCAAGGTGGCCGCCATCAGGGTGGCGGTGAGCATTCCGGCGCCCGACGGTCCGGCGCCGGACCGGACGGCGTACGCGGGCATCGCGGAGAGCGTCAGATTGAAGCCGGCGAAGCCGCCGAACGCGGCGATCAGGGTGCCGGCGATCGCTGTCCGCCTCCGCCCGGCGGAGGGCGCCGGGCAGGGGGCGGTCGAGGCGGACGAGTCTGCCGGCGTGATCATCGCGACCCGGCTGTGCCCAGAAGCCTGGTGCGCATCGAGCGCCGGTACCGGTTACGGAACGCCGTTACTGCGAAAGGAAGATCAGTCAGCGCAAGCACTGTGCCCAAGCCCCTTCTCTGCCTGGCGGGACGACGAGCCGACGTGCTCTTCGCGACGGCACCTTCCGCGGCCCGCGACCGACGAGGACCCGCCCGGGGTGTGGCCGGGCCCGCCTCCGGGCCCCGCAGGTGACGATGGCGGGGCCCGGAGGCGGCAGCGGATCAGGAGTTGTCGAGCGGCAGCCCGGGCGGGTTGACCTCGGACTTGGCGACGGCCTCGTTGGAGAGGTTCCAGGCGGCCAGCCACTTGGCGTACTGACCGTTCTTGATCAGGTAGTTGATCGCGTCGGCGATCGGCTTGGCGAGACCGCTGCCCTTCTTGGAGGTGGCAGCGATCAGGCCCTGGAGCGTCTCACCGGCGCCGGAGAAGGTGCCCGCGTTGACCGTGGGCTTGTTCGTCTTCGCGGTCTGGGTGATGTGATAGGAGATGCTCGGGTTGGGGCCGAAGTGGGCATCGATCCTGCCGCTGTCGAGCGCCAGGTAGACGCCGTTGTTGTCCGGGTAGTGCTTGATGGTGAGCTTCTTGCCCTCGCTCTGCAGCTTTCTCTGCCACTCGATGAGGATGCGCTCCTGGTTGGTGCCCGAGCTGACCGAGACGGTCTTGCCGGCGAGGTTCCGGTAGTCGCCGTCGAACTTCCAGTTGCCGGACTTCAGCACCTCGAAGGCGAGGTTGTCCTGCCGGTAGGAGGCGAACTCGTACTTCTCCTTGCGCTCCTCGGTGTCGGTGACGTTCGAGAAGCCGACGTCCACCCTTCCGCCGTCGATGCCGATGAAGAGGTTCTCCCAGGTGAAGTTCTTGCTCTCCGGCTCGAGGCCGAGAACCGCGGCGACCAGGCGGCCGATGTCGGTCTCGGAACCGGTGAGGGTCTTCTGGTCGTCGCCCACGTAGTCGAGCGGGGCGGAACCGGACGGCAGAGCGCCGTGGCCGATCACCAGCTTGCCGCTCTTTCTTATGGCATCGGGCAGCTCGGCGCTGATCGACTTGACCTCGGACACCTGGAGAGTGGTCTCGGTGGCGGCGCCGTTCGAGAACTGACCGATGGTCACGCTGCCGGAGGCGGCGTCGGCCGTCTTGGTGGCGGCGTCACTGTCACCACCGCAGGCGGCAAGCCCGGTGGCGAGGGTGGCGACGGCGGTCGCCACGGTGATGCCTCGTACCAGGCTACGTCGGGTGAAGTGGTTTGACATGGCCGTTCCTTGTCGCTCGGGAGTAGGCGGTGGAGTGGGGGAGGTCGTGGATGCGCCGTGGGGTCGCGGTGGACTGCGGTGGGTCGGAAGGCCTTGCTCAGGAGGTCCTTGGTCCGCTCGTGCTCGGGCTTGTCGAGGGCATGGAGGGCGCGCGGGGCCGACGGTCTCGCCGCCTCGACGAAGACGATCGGGCCGGCGATCGCGCGGGCGAGGACGATCTCTTGGGCAGCGGCACCCAGAACGGTACGGATGGGCGCGAAGTCCTCGGTGACGGCCAGGACTTCACCGCCCCTGGTCAGAGTGCGGGTTGCCGGACCGGCTCCACTCCGATGACCTTGCGGTAGGCGCGGGCGCCGCCGTAGTCGGCCGTGCGGTCGTCGACGCCCGCCTTCAGATCGATGCCGGTCGCCTCGGCACCGAACCGCGGTCCTGCCCGCCGGATCTCGTAGCGCGCGACAGTGCTCATGGCTCTCCCTCGGTGTGCTGCCGTTACGGGGATCTCACGCCGGGTCGCCTCCTGCCGGACAGGCGAAGGCGACGTCAGACGCGACGACACATCGACGCGTCGACACGCGCCAGATCCACGTACAACCTGCGGTGCAGCAGCACTGGAATGCTCACGCCACCATGTCTACCAGCCCGGACCGAGGCGGATCATTGCAGGTGCATGAAGCTTCCGGGCGGGTCGACCGGGCGCGGGCGGCGCCGCCCGCGCCGGGGCCCGCCGCGCCACGTCAGGAGCCGACGGTTCCACTTGTTTCGGTGGCGCCTGGAGCGCGGGAACGTACAAGCCGGGTGGGGGGGTGAGCGAATGGTCGCCACCCGGTACGTCGCGGCTCGGGGCGGGTGTTGCAGAGGCACCACGTGAGCGTCCGGTCCCGTCGACGAGCGGTCCGGACGGCACTCGACGCATGCTCACCGGCCAGCGCGGATCTCGACCGTCGGTCAGAATCCGACCATCAGGTCAGCGCCCCGCGGCGGGCGGGCCTGGCGCGGACGGAGCTCAGGGGCAGTCGTAGGTGAAGCGGACCTCGGCCCCGTGCGGCTCGGGGGTGAGGACGCGCAGTTTCGCCACGGCCCGCAGCCGGCCCGGTCCCTCGAAGGTCCACAGCAGTTCCAGCCGGACCGTCCGCTGTCCCCGGACGACATCGGCGTGCCGTACGTCGGAGGAGGTGCCGTCGCTGCGCAGCCAGCGGTAGGTGAGCGTGCCGGGGCGGCCGTCGGTGCGGACCACGCCCACGATGCCCGCCGTGGAGTCGCACTCCAGGGTGTCCCGCGCCGCCGTCACCGACACGTTCTGCACTCCGGGCCCTGTGTTCTCCCGCCACAGCAGGAAAAGGACAGCGGCGACGAGTACCAGCGCGGGAAGCGCGTACCGGCGCAGTCGGCCGCGCCGGAGGGCGGGCGGCGCGGGCACGGTGGGCAGTGTGCGGTGCGGCTGGCGGGCCAGCGCGGCGGTGACTCCGGGGCCGAAACGCAGCACGGTGCCGTCGTCGTGTGGCGACGGCGGTGCGACGGCGGTCCGACCCCCGAAGGAGGCCCCGTCCTCGACGGGTGTGGGGTCGTCGAGGACGGAGGTCGGGTCGGTCTCGGGCCGCTGGATCCAGTGGCTGGCCAGCACCGTGGCGCTGTAGTCCTCGTTGTCACCCGGAGGAGCCGGAGGCGCCGGAGGAAGGGGCGGGGACGCGGGCCGGTCGTGCGGGTCGGGTCTGTTCATCGGATGTCGCACCGCCGGGTCAGGAGCTGCTGGGAGGCTTCGGCACCGGCGACGGGATCGGTGGTGACCTGGACCGTCCAGTAGCAGCCGGTCCCGGCGAAGGAGTGCTCGACGGTGAGGGCGTACTGGGTGGAGCCGCTCAGCCTGCGGACGTCGGCAGCCCCGTCAGAGGTACCCGGCTGCCCGGACGCGTCGCCCGAGAACCAGCCGACGGTCACCGAGACCGGGCCGGTGCCGTCCGTTGTCACCGTGATCGACACTGTGCCTGTGCTGGTGCCGGTCTGCCGGAACCCTGCGATGGCGACGTCCTTCACCCCGGTCCGCGGCGGGGGAGAGGGGCTCGTGGCTGTGCCACTCGAGGAGGGCGGTGCCGACGGCTCCTCGGTTGGTGTACCGCCGCTGGAAGTGGTCGGCACGGGATCGGTGGCTGGCGTGAGGGACGCGGACGGCGTGGGGGAGGCGTCGTTCGTACCAGCGGACGGTGTGGCGGAGCCGGAGGACGGCGATCCGCTGGGGGGCGGGGAAGACACCGGACCGCTTGCGGACGGGGCGCCCGGCGTGGCGGTCGTGGTCGCCAGCACCTCGGCCGCCTGACCGGTGGCCACCCCGGTGCCGTCCTTCCCGCCGAAACCCTGGGCCAGCAGCGCCACCAGGACGGCGAGTGCTGACACGAGGACGCCCGGCCAGGTGGGGCGCCACGGACCCAGCCGGCCGGGCCCCGTCCCCTGCCTGAGGACCGTACGGGCGGTGTCGGTCCCGGCGTGGGCCTCCTCCCTGGCGGACGGCAGCAGGAAAAGGAGCAGCGCCACGAGTGCGGCGAGCCGTCCGCGTCCACGCTCCTCCCAGTCGGGGCCGTAGGCCCCCACCGCGATCCGCTCCAGGTCCTCGACGAAGGCCGCCGCGTCCGAGGGACGCTCGCCGGGCGACTTCGCCAGCCCACGCCCGACCAGCGGACGCACCTCCTCCGGCAGTTCCTCGACCGGGACGGGACTCTCGACGTGCCGCAGCGCCAGCTCGGCCATGTTGTCGCCCGTGTAGGGCCTGTGCCCCGTGAGGCACTCGAAGAAGGTGGCGGTGGCCGCGTAGACGTCCCCGGCGGGCGAGGCGGGGGCACCGGTCCATTGCTCGGGAGCCATGTACGAGGGCGTTCCGGCCACTCCGGCCCGGACGCCCGCGTCCACCGCGATACCGAAGTCCACCAGCTTGGAACCACCGTCCGGCTCGACCAGGACGTTCTCCGGCTTGTAGTCCCGGTGCACCACCCCGATCCGGTGCGCGTCGGCAAGACCGAGCAGAGACCCCTTCAGGACGACGAGGGCGGCCTCGGGGGTCAGCGGGCCCCTGCGGGCGAGGAGGGTCCGCAGCGACACGCCCTCCACCAGCTCCATCACGATGGCGGCGCCGTTCGTGGCCTCGATGTACTCGTAGAGCCCGGCCACGTGAGGACTGCTCAGACTGCCCAGCAACTCCGCCTCGGCCCGGAAGCCGTGCACGAAGCCGGGTCGGGTTCGCAGCGATTCGCTCAGGTACTTCACCGCCACCGGTACGCCGGTCGGCTCGTGCACGGCGCGCACGACCCGCCCGCTCGCCCCGGACCCCAGCTCCAGAGCCTCGGCGTACCCCGGTACCGCCCATGCGTTCATCGTCGTCCCCCTGCCCACGCAGTCCGCGGAGTGTTCCCGGTGCCGTGTTCCGGCATGTCGGACCACGCGGACAGAGACACGATTTCGGCCGCCACGGTTGCAACCGCACGCGCTCGGATCCCGGACGGGCCGGGCACCCCGCTTGTCGTATGCGCCGCCACCGATGGAATCCGCACTCGGCCCGCGCCTTCGGCTGGTGTACCGAGATCATCGGTCAGCGCGCTCCCCGCCGATGTCGACCACGCGGTGGCAGCCGCACGATCTAGCCGGTGAAGCCGTGCCAGGGGCCGGGGTCGTCGAGGGCGGTGGCGACCGCGTGGAGCACGCCGCCGAAACCCGACATGCACAGGGTGCGGCTGTCGGCTCACAGGGCGTGCTGGGCGGGCAACCTGATCCAGGTGCCGATCAGCGTCCCGGTGAACGTCCGTGGCAACGGGGTCAGTGGCTGCGACCGTGTTCGGGGCGCCCTGCTTCCGGCACACCCTCGCCTTCCTCGACCGGGCCGAAGCCCCGCATTCGCCGCACCCGGCGACACTCACAGCGACCGCCGCGGCGGCGGCCCTCGCGCACCTCCGCCACGTGAGCAGAGGAACTGGCGCCCCGAGTCAAAGCACCGTCATGTGACGCTCGATTACGACATCACCGCGCGCCTAGCCTCTTCTCACGTCAGGATCCGGACGACGGGGGGATTCCCATGGTGCGGCGCGGGGCTCGTCCCGGGGCGGTACGGCCGATGGTGGGCCGCTTCGCCGAACGGGAAGCGATCGGGCGACTGATCGACGCGGCGCGGGAGGGGCTCAGCGGAGTCCTGGTGCTCGTGGGCGAAGCCGGGATCGGCAAGACTCAGCTGCTGGAACACGCGGCGGCCCGAGCCGCCGGTGTCCGGCTGACGCGGCTGGTCGGCGTCGAAGCCGAGCAACTCCTGAGCCACGGCGCGCTCCACCGGCTCCTGCGGCCCCACCTCAACCGCATCGACCGGCTTCCGGCCGGACAACAGGACGCGTTGAAGGCCGCGTTCGGCTTGGCCGACACCGCTCACTCGGACCGGCACCTGGTCGGTCTGGCGACCTTGGCCTTGCTGTCTTCCGCGGCGTCGGAGCTGCCGATGCTGTGCCTGATCGACGACGTCCACTGGCTCGATCGCGAGTCGGCCGAAGCGTTGGCCTTCGTCGCCCGGCGGCTGCACGCCGACTCACTGGGACTGATCTTCGCGGCGAGGAACGACCTCGGCGACCACACGCTGTTCGACGCCCTGCCCTGCCTGCGGGTGGGAGGGCTGCCCGCCGCCGACGCCCGGGAGCTGTTGTCCCTCGCCGTGGAGGGGCACCTGGATACGGCGGTCGCGGACCGCATCGTGGCCGGCACCGGGGGCAATCCGCTGGCGCTCATCGAACTGACGGCGCGGCTCGCCGCCGAACAACTGGCCGGAGTCGCGCCGATGCCCGAGCCGCTGCCGGTGAGCAGGCTGTTGGAGGAGCACTTCCGGCAGTCGGTGGCCGCGCTGCCGACGGACACCCGGATGCTGCTGCTCCTCATGGCCGCGGCGCCGACCGACGACATGGCGGTGGTCTGGCATGCGGCGGGTGTCCTGGGACTGCCGGCCAGGTCCGCCGCCGCGGCGGTCGAGGCCGGCATCCTGGACCACGGTGGCGGCCTGGGGTTCCGGCATCCGCTCATCCGGTCCTCGGTCTACGCGGCGGCTCCCGCAGACGACCGGCGGCGAATCCATGCCGCCCTCGAGGCGGCCAGCGATCCGGCCCGTGTTCCCGACCGGCGAGCCTGGCATCGTGGCCAGGCGGCCCTCGGCCCCGACGACGCGGCGGCCGCGGACCTGGACGCCGCTTCGGACTGGGCCCGGGCCAGGGGTGGATATTCCACTCAGGCGCTGTTCCTGTCCAAGGCCGCAGAGCTCACCACCGACCCGGCCAAACGCGCCGAGCGCTACCTCGCCGCAGCTCAGGCCCATCTGACCTCCGGCGACCACGCCGCGGTGCACCCCCTGCTCGACCTCGCCGTACCCGCCCTCCAACACCCCTCCGCCCGCGCCCGAGCGCACCGGATCCGGGCCTCCGCAGAGCTTTTCAGCACCGGCAACGACCGCGTCCCCGCCATGATGCTCGACGCCGTGGCCGAACTCGCCGACACGGATCCCCACATGGCCTGGGAACTGCTCTACGAGGCCATGCACGCCGCCGTCATCGCCCGGGACCCCATGCACCGCACGACCTTGGCGGACGTGGCCAAGGCCACGGTCGCCACCCCGCACCGCCCGGACGCCCCCGCCTGGAGCCCCGACCAGTTGATCAAGGGCCTGGCTCTTCGCACGGCCGACGGCTACGAGAGCAGCGTGGCGACGATCCAGGAGGCCCTGGCGAAGCTGTGCGCCTCAGCCGAACTGCACGACGTGGCGAGCCCGTTCAGCATCATCGTGAGCCTCGCAGCGGACGACGTGTGGGACATCGACGCATCCGTCGAGATCGTCGGCCGGCTCGCGGCCACGGACCGCAGCCACGGAGCGCTGTACGGCCTCAGTCTGTCCTTGTCGGTCCTGGCCTACACCGAGATCCGCAACGGCCGGCTGACCACGGCCGATGCGCTCTTCGCCGAGGCCGACGACTACGCCACGGCCATCGGGCTGACGAATCAGGGAGACCTCAACAGGGCCTTGCTGTACGCGTGGATGGGCAGGGAGAGCGATGTGCACGCCGTCGTGGCGATGATGGATGTCGTCGCCACGACATACGGACTGGGCATGCTGCGCCACCTTGCACTTCACGCACTCTGCATTCTCGACCTGGGCATGGGGCGCTACGACGAGGCGCTGCGCCACGCGCTGCCAACCTACGAGGAGGATGTGCCGTCACAGGGGAATCTCGTGCTGCCGCTTGTGGTGGAAGCCGCCGTCCGCGCGGGCGACCGACACATGGCGGCCCTTGCGCTGAAGCGGCTCGAGGACCGCGCACAGCTTGCCGGAACGCCGTGGGCGCTGGGGCTCCTGGCCCGATGCCGGGCCCTGATGGACGAGACCGCCGACGCCGAGAAGCGCTATCGGGAGTCGATCGACCTCCTGGCAACGGTCCCCCTCGCCGCAGAACACGCCAGGTCACGCCTCTTGTACGGCGAGTGGCTCCGTCGGCGCAGGCGCCGATCCGAGGCCAGGGTGCACCTGCGGGCGGCGTATGAGTCCTTCGACTCGTGGGGCGCCTCACTGTTCGCCGAGCGAGCCCGGATCGAGCTGCTCGCGACAGGGGAGACAGCGCGCAGACGCGTCCCGGAAACCAGATTCGACCTCACGCCCCAGGAACGACAGGTGGCCCTGCTGGCCGCTTCGGGACTGACCAACGCCGAGATCGCCTCCCGGCGGTTCATCACGACCTCGACGGTCGAGTTCCATCTGAACAAGGTGTTCCGCAAACTCGGCCTCACCTCGCGCAGGCAGATCGCCACCGCACTCGGCCGGCCGGGATTCGAGAGCGGTCCCTCGACGTCCGAATAGGCTTGTTCCGTCCGGTCCGTGGTGGACAGCAGGCGCTGCCGATCGGATGATCGTTCTGTGAGCACGACCAACGGCCGGCGTCTCGTCGGGCGAGACGAAGAGCTGCGATCCCTGTTCGACCACCTGGACGAGGTCGATTCCAGAGGGCGCGTGATCGGGTTGTTCGGAGAACCCGGGGTGGGCAAGAGCGCTCTGCAGGCAGAGGTCGTGGAGCACGCGCGATCCGCCGGATTCACCGTGCTCACCGCGCGGGGCAGCCAGTCCGAGACCCGCCTCCCGTTCGCCGGCCTCCATCAGCTGCTGCGACCCCTGCTGCCCCGCGTCGACCGACTTCCGGCCGTGCAGCGCGACGCCCTCTTCGCCTGTTTCGCCATGAGCGACTCGATCGAGGTACAGCCGTTCTTCACATCCCTGGCGGTCCTGGAGCTGCTCGTCGACTCGGCCGGACACACGCCGGTCGTCGTGTGTCTCGACGACCTCCATTGGATGGACCAGCCGTCGATCGACGTGCTGGCCTTCGTCAGCCGTCGCATCGCCAGCGAGCGGGTGATCGTGCTGTGCACCTCGAGACCCGAGGCGCTGCCGTTCGCTGACGCGCACACGATGGAATGGGTGGAGCTGGAAGGCATCGACGAGGCCGCAGCGGCGGCGTTGCTGGACGCGCGGGCGCCGCACCTGGTTTCGCCTGTTCGCGATCGAGTGCTGCGGGAGGCCCGTGGCAATCCGCTCGCCCTGCTCGAGTTCGGCAGGGCGTTGGAGTCGGGGCGGTCCACCTGGACCGAGTTCGACGAGGACCTGCCCATGACCGCACGCCTGGAACGTACGTTCGCCACGCAGGCTGAGCGCCTCGCGCCGGCCGTGCGCGCGGTCCTGACCGTAGCCGCGGTCGACGACGGCGACGACCTCAACACCGTCCTGGCGGCCGCCGGGATCCTGTTCGGTTCGCCGGTGGACCTCGTCATGGCACAGCCGGCCTTCGAGCACGGGCTCTTGACCGTGCTCGGCGGGCGGTACCGGATCACCCACCCGCTCGTCGGGTCGGCCCTTCGGCAGGGCATGCCACTGGCCACACGCCTGCAGGCACACGCCGCGCTCGCGCGCGTCCTGGCCGATCATCCGGACCGCGCGACGTGGCACCGGGCCTCCTCGGTGTCAGGACGCGATGAACACATCGCGGCCGAGTTGGAACGGGCTGCCGAGAACGCCCAGCGCCGTGGTGCGGTCGCCTCGGCCGCAGCGTGGCTCGAGCGAGCGGCTGCGCTGAGCCCCGACCCACAGGCGCAGGCCGCCCGTCTGCTCAGCGCCGCGGAACTCGGCTATCAGCTGGGCCGGTTCCGCCAGGTCGAGCAGATCAAGGCCCAGGTCAGCGGCATGACGCTCCGGCACCGGGATCGGTCGAGGCTGGCCGGGCTCGAGGGCGTCTTCCACGACGGCTCCACGGGTGAGCCTGCGGAAGTACGTCACCTGGTCGGCCTGGCGCAGCACGCCATAGGCGCGCAGGACGTCGACCTTGCCATGCAGCTGCTGGTCGGCGCGGCTCGGAGGGTGTGGTGGCGCGATCCGGGCGCGACGGTACGGTACGAGATCGTCCAGGCCGCCCAGCAGGTGAGTCTGCCGGCCGGCGACCCGAGGCTGCTGGCCATCTACGCCCTTTCCCAGTCCGACGAGCACACTGCGGGGGTCATCGAGCAACTCGCTCGGTGGCCGGCAGACGCCGGCGGACGATCGGATCTGGCCGGCCTGCTGGGCATCGCCGCGTTCTGCACGGGCGATTTCCGCCATGCCGTCGCCTTCCTGTCCACACCCGTTCAGGAGCTCCGCGCTCAGGGCCGCATGAGTCTGCTTGCCGAGGCACTGGCGATACGGGCGTGGGCCGAGATCTACCTGGGGGTCTTCGACGCGGCGCGCTCGGCCGACGAGGCCATGAGGCTCGCGGACGAGACGGGTCAGTCGTTGTGGGCTGCCACCGCACGCATCGCCGTGGCGTTGATCGACGCGGTCCGCGGAGGTGCGGGCACTCCCCGTGATCTGCTCTCGGAGGCCGAGCACGTGGCGCTGCGGACCCCGAATGCCGCGTCGTCCCTTCTGGCCGGCGTGCAACTGACGCGTGGCATGGACGAGTTGGGCGCCGGCCGACACGAGAGGGCGTACAGCGAGCTTCGTCGGGTGTTCGTACCCTCCGACCCCGCGTTCCAACGGGTGCAGCAGGTGTGGACACTCAGCTACCTGGCAGACGCCGCCGTCCGCGCCAATCACCGGGCCGAGGCGAGATCCGTGTTGACTTCCATCGAACAGGTCGCCGGTGCCTGCCCTTCCACGGGTTCGGTCATAGCCCTGGAGTACTCGAGAGCGGTGCTGGCCGACCGCGCCTCGGCCGAGTCGCTCTTCCGGACAGCCATGGCCGGCGCGGCTTGCGAGCTGCCCTGGCATCGGGCTCGCATCGAGCTTGCCCACGGCTCGTGGTTGCGTAGGCAACGACGCGTCGTCGATTCCCGTGCACCGCTGCGGGCGGCCAGGGACACGTTCGACGCCCTGGGCGCTCGCACATGGGCGCAGCGAGCCGACCGTGAACTCCGTGCGACGGGCGAACGAGGGTGGCAGCCGACCTCGAGCCCGCGGGAGCTGCTTTCGCCGCAGGAGGCCCAGATAGCCGAGCTGGCCGCGCAGGGGTTGTCCAACCGTGAGATCGGACAGCGCCTGTTCCTGTCGCACCGGACGGTCAGCTCGCACCTGTACCGCATGTTCCCGAAACTCGGAATCGCCTCCCGTCATCAGCTGGCGTCCGCGCTGACCGACCACGGTGATCGGTCCTCGCGTTGGCCGCCTTCGATCAGTTGACGCCGTTTCTCGGGCGGAGGACCTGCTCCTTCCGGACGAAGCCGGGAGGCCGCGCGGTGGTCGCGCGGTCCTCCCGACGGGTGGTCACCGGGTCAGGCGTCGCCGGCCAGGTCGCGCAGCGGGTTCGCCAGGCCGACGACGGGATGGCCCGCACCCTGCAACCGGGCGGTGAAGCCGTCCCAGCTGGAGGAGTCGGCGAAGGCGCCGTGCACCAGGACGATCGTCGGCCTGGCCGCCTTCCCGGCGCCGGCAGCCGGGGCTGCCGGGTTCGCGGCGGCGCCGGAACTCGCCTACGCGCCGAGCAGGGCCGCGGCCACCAGTGCGGGGAGCGCGATCCACTTGTGCCGCGGCAGTCGTCGGGACGGGACGGGGCGGAGATACGTCATGTCGGTTTCCTTCCTGATCTCGAGGTCTCGGGGACCGGTCACAGCGTCGGCGGCGGCCCGGTGACCCGCAGCCGGAAGGCCTCTGCCGAGCCCACGACGGCCGCCATGTCGAGGGCGGGCGGGAGATCCCCGGCCTCGGCGACCGGGGTGCCGTTGGCCTTGAACCACTCCTCGATGAGGGCCGGGCTGAAGACGACGGCGATCCGCGCGCCCTCGGAGCGGACCAGGTAGCTGTGCGGCACGCCACGCGGGCCGTAGGCGACCTGTCCGGAGGTCAGGTCGTGGCGTTCGTCGCCGACGAAGAACGACACCTCGCCGTCGAGGACGAACCAGAGCTCTTCCTCGTTCTCGTGCACGTGACGCGGCGGCGCATGGCCCATCGGGTCCGAGAACTCCATGAGGCTCACGGCGTTGCCGGTCGCGGAGCCCGGAAGGAGGATCCTGGCCTGCCCGCCGAGGAACCAGAACGGCTCACGCTCGGGGGTGGGCTCGAAGCCGGGGAAGTCCTTGATCACGCGTGCTCCTTCAGAGGCGGGGCGTTCAGGGGCGGCCGAGGAAATCGAGCAGCATGGTGGTCAGCTCCTCGGGGTGTTCTTCGTAGATCCAGTGGCCGGAGTCCGCAACGGTTACCCCGGTGACGTCCGAGGCGTACTGCGCGGCCTGATCACCCACGGCTCCGCCGAGGCTGCCCGAGGCGCCGATGGCGAGCACCGGCATCCGCAGCGGGGTCTTCCGGAACTGCTCGTTGTCGCGGATGTCCTGCGGGAACACGCGGAACCAGGCCAGGCTCGCCCTCAGGTGTGCGGGGTCGCGCAGGTAGTGGGCGAACACCCGGATGTCCGCAGGGCTCACCGCGCCCTGGACCTTCTCGTACCCGCCGATGAAGCCGGCGGTCCAGGCGACCTCGCGGCCCCTGATCATGTTCTCCGGCAGGCCGTCGGTCAGGTTGAAGAACCCGAAGTTCCACACACCGGGGCCCTGGTCGGTCAGCGAGGGGATCTTGTAGATACCCGGGTCCGGGATCGGCGCCTCGCTCAGGACGAGCTTGGTGACGGTGGCCGGGTACTGGGCGGCGTAGGAGTAGGCGACCATGGTGCCGATGTCGTGGCCGACGATCCGCACGTCGTCGTCCTTGCCGAGCGATGCCAGCAGCGCGTGCAGCTCGGAGGCCATCGTCTTCTTGTCGTAGCCGGAGGGCGGGGCGTCGCTCTTCCCGGCGCCGGGCAGGTCGGGAGCGATGACCGTGTAGTGCTTCGCGAGTGCGGGCATGATGCCGTGCCACTCGTACCAGGTCTGCGGATAGCCGTGCAGCAGCAGCAGCGTCGGCCCGTGGCCGCCGATGACGTAGTGCAGGCCGATGCCGGCGGCGCGGGTCTTGTGCTCGCTGAACCCCGCGGGCATCTTCTCGCCGGCGGACGAGGCCGAGGCGGTGGGCGCGGTGGTCGCGGCCGCAGTGATCGTCGTCGCGCCCACGGCGACCGCCACGGCGAGGGCCGCGCCGAGAAGGCGGCGGTTTCCGGGCAGGGGGAACCTCATGCGGTACTCCTGGATGGGTGGTGGGTGTCGGAACGCCGGCGGGACCTGACGGCGCTCCGGGATCAGAGCGTGTCGGTCATGCCGCCGTCGATGACGAAGTCGGCGCCGGTGATGTTGCCCGAACGCCGGCCGGCCAGGAACACGACCAGGTCGGCCACTTCGGAGGGCAGGGTGAAACGGCCGGTGGCGGCGGCGGCCGCGGCGGCCGCGGCAACGGTGCCCGGATCGAGGCCCAGGCCGGCGCCGACGGTCGCGGCCACCCCGTCCGCGCCCTTCCACAGCGCGGTCTCGACCGGGCCCGGGCTCACCGAATTGACGCGCACGCCCTGCGGGCCCACCTGCTTGGACAACGCCTTGCAGAAGTTGGACAGCGCCGCCTTGGCAGCGCTGTAGTCGATGACCAGCGGGTCGGGGAGCCGGGCGTTGACCGAGGAGACGGTGACGATGCGGCCGTCGCCGGACGCGACAAGGTGCGGCAGCGCGCTACGGGTGGCCCTGACGGCGGCCATGACATTGACCATGAACGTCCAGTCCCAGTCCGCGTCGGTCGTGGCCAGAAAGCCGTCGACCCGCGGCCGCACCCCACCGACGTTGTTCACCAGGACGTCGAGCCCACCGTGCAGCCCGGTCGCGGCGGCCACGAGCGCACCCGGGCCGTCGGGGGTGGCCAGGTCGACCTCCACGACGGTCAGCTCAGCGCCCGCGTCGACGAGGTCATCGAGTTCCTCGGTACGTCTCCTGGTCCCGGCGACGACACGGGCACCGGCTGCCAGGAGGCCCTCGGTGACCGCCAGGCCGATACCGCGACCGGCACCGGTGACCACGGCCCTTTGACCCGCAAGGCCCAGGTCGAAGGCGGGAGCGGTCACCTTGAGGTCTCCAGACCCTGCCGCCGCAGCCAAGCCAGCGCCGCGTCCGCGACCTCGCGCCAGCCGCTGTCGATCGTCAGAGAGTGCCCGCGGTCGGGAAACGTCATGAAGTCGGTGACGGCCTCGGAGTGCCGGTACTGCTTGAGCGTGGCGAGGGTGACGGACCGAGGGACGGTGTGGTCCTTGCCGCCGGACATCAGCAGCACCGGACCACGCCCGGAGTTCGCGGTGTCGACCTTCGCGGGCGAGTGGGCATCGAAGTTCGCCGCGGCGGCCTCGAACAGCGGCTTGCCCGGCGCGGGGATGGTCCACTGCCCGTACAGCGCGTCGGACTCCTCCTCTGTCAGGGCGTTGCCGAACGCGAAGCGGAACTGCTCAATGGTCAGCGACACGGCGCGGTGTCTGTTCGCCGGGTTCCTGAACACCGGCAGCGTCGCCCGCAGCGCGGACAGCGGCAGCGGCAGGACCCCCTTGATCTGGGCCGCGTCGATCGCCACGGCAGCCGCGGCGAGGTCCTGGCCGAGGAGCTTCTGGGCGATCATGCCGCCGAAGGAGTGGCCGACGAGGATCGGCGGCGTCTCCATGCCGCGGATGATCGCCGCGTAGTGATCGACGACATCGTCGATGCCGTGGTCGGCGATGCTCTCCGGGTTCTCCCGCGCCTCCTGAACGGTCTCGGGAACGCCGGGCCAGCCCGGCGCGGACGGAGCGTAGCCCTCCTTGCGGAACAGGTCGGTCCACGACTGCCAGGACGTGCTGTGCAGCCACAGGCCGTGAATGAAGAGGACCGGGATCGGGC
Source organism: Streptomyces zaehneri (assembly GCF_032248645.1). Taxonomy (NCBI): domain Bacteria; kingdom Bacillati; phylum Actinomycetota; class Actinomycetes; order Kitasatosporales; family Streptomycetaceae; genus Streptomyces; species Streptomyces zaehneri. The sequence goes on along the minus strand of NZ_JASTTJ010000014.1, from coordinate 40,265 downwards.
TGGTCATGGCCATGAGGCCTTTCTCGGAGGGGAGTCAGCGGATGCGGGTCTGTCGATGCCGGCGCGCGGGTCAGGGGCGGGTGCCGAACGGGCCGAGCAGCCCGGAGTCGATGCGGAAGGACTCGACCAAGGTCGCCGCGTTGTCAAGGGTGAACACGTCGGCGGCGGCGAGGACCCCGGTGTACTTCGCGGCGACCGGCGCGGCGGCCTGGACCGCCACCGCGTCGAGGTACGTCTTGAAGACCGCCCACGAGTTGCCCTGCAGGCGGTACTTCTCGAAGTAGGGCGTGGGATCCAGGTTCATCGAGGCCCGGGTGGAGGCTTCGAGGTCGGCCATGTAGGCGCGCTGGAGGTCGCCGTCCGCGCGCACGCCGAGTCGGCCGAGATGGCCGCCGACGAGGGTTCGCCACGGGTATCCCATGGCGATGTCCTGCGCCCGGAGCCAGGCCGGGATGTCCTGGGAGACCGCGAGGTTCTTGAACGGCACCCAGCCCGGGTACAGGATGTCGACGACCATCAGGGTCTTGTGTTCAGGGACGTGGATGAAGATGTTGTCCGGGCTGTGGTTGGGGCCGTGGTAGGCCAACTCCAGGCGTTCGCCGCCGACCTGGAGTGTGTAGCGGTCTTCGAAGACGACGGCCGGCGCCGGACGGTTCGGGTCGGCGGCGCGCAGCAGCAGGCGCCGGCATTCGGCATGACCGATGCGCACGACGTCCTTGCCGAAGAGCGACGAGGCCCCGACGTGGTCGGCGTGTGAGTGCGAGTAGACCAGGTGCGTGACCTTCGGCGGACGGCCGTTGGCCCGCGTCACCTCGGCGATCGCCCGCAGGAGGTTGTGCCCGATCGTCGGCGGCGCGTCGACCAGGACGACGCCTTCCCGGGTGGTGAGGAACATCGCCTGGTAGAAGCCGTCGGTGACCCAGTGGAGGTTTCCGCCGATCCGGCCGACGAAGTACCCCGAGCCGTTGAGCTCCGGCCCGATCGCGGCGGCCGGCACCGGTGCGAAGTCGGGAAGGCCGGCAGCGTCCGTCGCGGCGGCCGTGCCCTCCAGGGCACCGCCGGCGAGGGCGGCGAAGGGCAGCGCGGCCGCCGTGCGCAGCAGGGTCCGGCGGTACGCCGGGGCGTTCCAGGGCATCGGTTCCACAGACTTGCCTTTCCCGATCAGAGGTGCGGCGCCGAGCGGTTACGGGTACGTGCGGCGGACCGCCGGCCGTGCCGCGCGATCGCGGCCACCGCAGGCCAGGCCGCTGCGAGGCCCAACGGGCATCGATGCCGACAGAGCTTCACTCGACCGCCGACAGGACATCAGCTGCCCCGGTCCGTTCGCACCGGGGTAGGACCCCTGTCCTGGCACGCCGCAACAACGTGGCACCACTGGGGATCGGCCCCGGTGCGAAGCCGAGACGGGCCGTGATGAGGTGACCCCGACCCACGCCGGGCGCCCGCCGCGTCCGGCCCCGGACCCTGCGCTGCACAGCCGCCCTCAACGCCCCTGACCTCGACGAGATTCAGCACCCGCACCACGCGCCCCAAGTCCTGAGAACTCATCCGTGAGGTCGTCGATGCGCCACGGCGATGGGCATGACCGGCGACGGCGGCGGTACGCCCCTCGCGGCGGGCGGCGGGCGGCGGGCGGCGGGCGGCGGGCGGCGGGCGGCGGGCGGCGGGCGGCGGGGTGCAACGCGGCCCACGTCTGCCGTGCCGGAGCGGACCCGCCACCCGGGACCACGGACTCGCCGTCGTCCGACCGGGGAGACGGCGGTCAGCGCACGGCGCCTCCGACGCCCGGGGCGCGTACGTCGGCCAGTGTGGTGGCCAGGGACCGCCAGACGTGGGTGGCCAGATCGAGGTTGTGGGCGTCCGTCGCCTGCTGCCCGAGGCGGCGCAGGGCCGCGACGCCCTGGTCGACCCGGCCCTCCAGGATCATCAGACGGCCCTCCAGGACCGCCAGCCGTACCCGGTCCTCGTGCGGCAGCCGGAGTTCGCCGTCCGGCGGCAACGCGCCGCACAGCGTCCGGGCCTCGTCCAACCGGCCCTGGTGGAAGGCGAGATGAGCCCGCAGGGCGCGTACCTCCTGCAACTGGATCGGGGTGCCGATGAGTTCGAGGACCACGTCGGCCTCGCCGAGCCACCGCTCCGCCGCCGCCACGCACGGCGGTGACATCTGGAGCGCGGCGGACGTCGCCGCCGTACGCAGCCGGGTCCACAGGGTCAGGTCGTCGCCGCCCCGGAGCAGTGCCAGCGCCGCCTCCAGCCGGGACCGGGCGGTCCGGTGGTCGCCCCGTCGATCGGCGACCACCGAGGCGGTCCACAACGCCTCGGCGGCCGGCTGGGGAGCGGCCGTGGGCAGCAACTCGCTCTCCAGCTCACGTACATGGCGCTCGGCCGCTTCCAGTCGGCCGAGCCCGGTCTCGACGGCGATCAGGACCGTCTGGGCGGCCATGACGTCGGCGGTCGGCAGCCCCTCGGCGCGTGCGACGGCGAGCGCGGTGACGGCGACCGGTTCCGCCGCCCGGGCCTTGCCCAGGGCGACCAGACAGCGCGCGTACTGCACATGGGACCGCGCCCGGAGGTCGGGTGCCGCGATCAGTTCGCTCAGTTCGATCAGCTCGCGCAGATGGCCGCGCTCCTGCTCGAAGTCTCCCTGGCCGCAGCTGATCCGGCCGAGCAGCCACAGCGCCTGCCAGCGGCCGACGGGGTCGTCGTGCTCGTCGTCGCGCACCGCCTGGAGGAGGGCGGTGGCGCTGTCCGTGCCCGGCGGCGCCGAGGTCGCGGCGGCGAGCGCGCGCCTCAGGCAACCGCCCGCGCGCGGCTCGGTCAGCGCGGTGACGTCCACGCCGAGTTGCTGTGCCAGATAGCGGACGGTCCGTCCGGTGGGCCGGCGTTCGCCCGACTCCAGACGGGAGAGGTATCCGGTGGACATGCCCTCACCGACGACCGCAGCCTGGCTCAAGCCCCGCTCGAGCCTGAGCTTCCTCAGCTGCCGGCCGAAGTGCGGCTGCTCAAGCATTTCGCCCTCTGATCCCCTGAGGTCCTTTTGAGTCTTCTGATCGGCCCGTGTTTCCGAGGCCACGTCCGGAAGTTGCCCATACCTTAGGGAGGCTGGGCAATGGGGGCAACATGGTTGCGCACGCGAGGGTTCTCCTGTCATTTGCCATGGCTCCCTGCGTACCGAGTTTCGGAACGACCGGGCGGAGGATACTGTTTGGCTGAAATTGCCCCATGGCCAAAAGAGTTGGCAATGGACATGCCCGGATAGGCAAACACTTGCCAGCCGGGTTGTCCGGCCATAGCCTCCGAGCTGCCGACCTGATGTGATATCGCCCCAACCCGGAGGCGACCACGCGAAAATGACGCACAGACAACGTTGTCTCGCGGGTTGCCGGAAAGGGCGGGGTGCATCGAAACCCCATGTGCAGAGGGAAAGACGGTATGTCCGTGGTGACCACAAGCATCACCGCCTCATCCACCACCGTCGTCAAGGCGGGCGCCGGCGTGAACCGCCGCCGCACCTACACGGCCCATGTATGTCCGAAGGGCATGACCATCACGGCCGCGGAAGCCGATTTCGCGGCACAGTTCGGGGCGAGCCCCGGCGAGATATGCGACCGCACGCTGAGCGATCTGCTCCGGGCGGGCACGCCGGAGTTGCTGCGTCATCGTTTCACCGACCTTTCCGAGGGCCGCACCAGCTGCTTCACCGAGCGGGTGGCCGGCCGGCACGGCAGCGGCCGTGTCTTCGCCGCCGACCTGACGGCGATAGCGGTCACCGGCGCGACCGGGCCGGCCGGACTGGTGCTCCTGCTGAGCCCCCTGGGGGCGGCGGGCGAGCCCTACCCCCGCGAACTGACGCTCAGCGAACTCGACGTGCGGGTCCTGGAGGGCGTGGCGGGTGGTGCGTCGACCGTGCAGCTGGCCGGCCGCCTGTACCTGAGCCGTCAGGGCGTCGAGTACCGCGTGCGCCTGCTGCTGCGCCGTTTCGACGCTCCCAACCGGCCCGCCCTGGTGGCCCGCGCCCACGCGCTCGGGCTGTTCGCGCCGGGCCAGTGGCCCCCACGGGTACTGCCGGAACTCATCGAGTAACGGGCACGACGGGGGACACGGCGGGCGGTGGCCGCCGGCGGGACGATCCCGCCGGCGGCCACCGTTGCGTCCGTCCCGGGACCCGGCGGGCACCGTGCGCCCGTCGGCGGGCGAGATCCCGTGCGTGCGCCGTCGGGCACCTGCCCGAAGCGCTCGGGGAATGCCGGCCGCCTTCGTGCGGCGTGCACCCGGGCTCCGGGCGCAGGCGGGGGACGGGCCTGCCGGACGGCGCGCCCGGACGCCCGCCGCCCGCCGGGCCGCCAGGGCTTTCCTCCCCGGTCCTGTCGCGGGGCGCGGCCTCGGCAGGCGCCTGCGCCGCGCCGCCGTCACGCCCGGACACTCCGCACGGACCGCCTCCTCCGCCTCGTGCCCGCGCGCGGCGGATCCCGCTCGGGCCGGACGGAAGGCACTGTCTCCGGGCGCGGCGGCATCCACAGGACGGGCCTCAAGCCGCCGAGGGCTGCCAGGCCTCGCGGAAGCGCAGTCGGGCGCGGTGCAGCCGGGACCGTACGGTGCCCACCGGCAGTGACAGGACACGTGCCATCTCCTCCTCGTTGAGGCCGTAGGCGCGCAGGGTGAGGACCTGCCGGTGGGACATGGACAGCCGGTCCAGTACGTCGCTGATGTGCACGGCGTCCAGCGGGTTCGCCTCGTGCCCCGGCTCGACCCGCTGGTACGGCCCCTCCTCACCGGCGCGTTTCAGCGTGCGCACGGCCTCGCGGACCGTCACCGAACGCACCCAGCCGTAGAACGCGGTCGGCTCCCGCAGCGTGCGCAGACCCCGGTAGACGGCGAGGAGCGCCTCCTGCGTGGCGTCCGCGCCGTCGTCGTGCGTGATGGACCGGCACAGTCGTGCGACGTACGGGACGATCCCGGTCAGCAGTTGGTTCATGGCCTGTTCGTCGCCCGCCTGGGCGCGCGGCAGCAGCGCCAGGGGCGTGGGGATGTCGCTGACGTCGCTCATGTCGGCGCAGGGCTCCTTACGGTGGCCGGTGAGGTGCGGGGTGCGGTGGGCCGCCTCAGCCCGCCGCCGTGGGGACGGGCTCGACGGCGGCGCAGGCGTCGAGCACCGCACCGACCCCGTCGCGGAAGGCCCGGACGAACTCCGGGCTGAAACAGGCGGTGAAGTACGGGAACTCGATGGCCAGCCGTCCCTCGAACGAGACGACACAGGCCATCACCGGGCTGCGCCCGGCCGCCGGGAAGTACTGCTCCCGGGCGGGCACCAGCCGGACGTCGGTGGCCTCCAGTCCCTCCGGCAGCCGGGGTCCCGGGACGACGCCCATGTTCGTGGCGATCACCGTCGCCAGTTGCAGCGTGGGGTCGCGCGGGATCTCGGGCGTGATCCGCATCTCGTGGTAGGGGCCGTCACCCGTGACGAAGTCGCCGAGCCGGGAGTGGACGGTGCGGGCCAGCTCGACCGGGTCCGACTCCGGGGCGACGTCCAGGGCCTGGAGGTGGCTGGTGACGGCGGGCACCATCGCCAGGGCGGGCAGCGGCGGTGACAGCCGCGAGCGCAGATCGACGGGGGAGAGGCAGCGCAGGGCACGCGGCTCGCCGCCGGGCAGACGCCGGCGCGCCGTCGTGAGCAGGGCCGCGGCGACCAGGGCGTGCACGGTCACGCCCGCCGCGCGGGCGGCGCGGCGCAGCCGGCCGGTGCGTTCCTCGTCCAGCGTCAGCCGGCACACCTCGATACGGCCTTCGACGGCGGACGGATCCGTGACGTCGTACGCCACCAGCTCCGCCGGGTGCCGGCGCGCTTCGTCCACCCGCCGTTCCAGGTACGCGGCCGTCGCCGCCGCGTCCACTGCGGGCAGCAACTCGCTCACGGGCACCGCCCAGCCAGGGATGCCGTCCGCGGCGCCGGGCCGCTCCTCGCCCTCGGCCAGCGCCCGGTAACGTTCCCAGATCTCGTTGTGCAGGGCGATACCGCTGTGTCCGTCGACGACGGTGTGGTCCACCGAGAGCACGAACAGGTGGCCGTCTTCCTCGGGCGCGCTCACCAGGACCGCCCGGCTCAGGGGCCCGCCGACGGACAGCGGCGTGTTCAGCTCCGTGGCGTAGGCGTCCTCGGCGGCGCCGGTCCGGGTGCTCAGCCGGGGGCGCTCGGCCTCGTCCAGCAGCTCCAGCGCGAAGCCCTCGCCGTCCGGCACGATACGGGTCCGCAGCGCCGGATGCGCCTCGGTGACCGCGTCGAACGCGGCCGACAGCGCCTCGATGTCGAGACGGCCGCGCAGGGTGCAGGAGAGCACCGCTCGGCTTCGCTGCCCGACGTACAGCGTCTCTACCGGACACAACGCACGGCGCATGACCCAGGCCCTCTTTTCGTCCGCTCATTCCCGGAAGCCGCGCGCCGACCATCGGCCGGCGCCGCGGATCCGGCTCAACGTCCTTTCGAGAGTGCACGGTCGGGCCGGTGCGAATCCACCCGATGCGGAGCGCCCGGGGAAAGTCTCGTGTTTTCCCTAAAGTTCGTCGTGGGCGCGGCTATCCCGTAACCCGCGTTCTTTAGGGAAAAACCTGAATTCCGTCCGCGGGGCCGGATCGGGCTTGACCGGGTTCGCCAGGAAGCCCCAGCGTGAGGACCTCGTGAACCGGCGGCGGGCCGCGATACGGCCACGTCCCCGGAGCACGGCCGTGAATGCCGGCCCGGTGGGCCGGGGCCGCTTCCCCGTCAGACCGACCGGGCTCTTTCCGGCCGGGCCGTTACGGCTTGCCACGTGAGGGTTGTGCTATGTCACTCCACGAGGAGTCTCTCCCCGAGGACGAACGTCGACCGCTGTCCGGCGCCCAGGAAGGCCTCTGGTACGCGCAGCGGCTCGCCCCCGACAGCGCCGCGTACAACACCGCGGAGGCGGTGGAGATCCACGGCGGCCTGGACACCGCTCTGTTCGAGGCGGCGCTGCGCCGCACGGTCGGCGAGGCCGGCACCTTCGCGCTGCGCTTCCTCGACAGCGACGACGGCCCCCGCTGCCGTCCGGCGCCTGACGCCGACGACTGGCCGCTGCACCGGGTCGACGTGAGCGACGCCGCGGACCCGGAGGCCGCCGCCTGGAAACTGATCCGCGCGGACCTCGCGACCCCGGTGGACACCGACAAGGGCCCGCTGTTCGCGCACACCCTCCTCACCCTCGGCGCCGACCGCCACATCTGGCTGCTGCGGGCCCATCACCTGCTCCTCGACGGCTACAGCTACAAGCTCCTCGGCCGCCGCCTCGCCGACGTCCACAACGCGCTGGCCGAGGGCCGCGACCCCGGCCCCGGCGGCTTCGCGCCCGTCGGCCGGCTGCGGACCGAGGAGGCCGCCTACCTCGCCTCCGAACGCCGTGACCGTGACCGCGACCACTGGACCCGCCGCCTGGCGGACCTGCCGGAACCGGCCCGCCTCACCCGCCGTACGGCCCCGCCGCGTGCCCCGTTCCTGCGCCACACCGTCGAACTCGGACCCCCGGACGCCGACGCGCTGTCCGCCGCGGCCGCCGGCCTGGGGATCACCCGCGCCGACCTGATCGCCACCGCTCTCGCCGTCTACCTGCACCGCATGACCGGCACGGACGACCTCGTCCTCGGCATGGCCACCATGAGCCGGCTCGGCAGCGCCGCCCTTCGCACCCCGGGCACCGCCTCCGACGTGCTGCCCCTGCGCGTCACCGCCCGACCGGGCACCCCGTTGGCGGAGTTCGCGCGCACGGTGGCCGACGAGCTGGCCGCATTGCGACGGCACCAGCAGTACCGGGGCGAGTTCATCCGCCGCGACCTCGGCCTCCTCGGCACCGGGCGCCGTCTGTACGGACCCGTGCTGAACATCGTCCCCTTCACCGAGGAACTGGACTTCGCCGGCAGCGCGGCGACCTGGCACCACCTGTCGGGCGGCGCCGTGGACGACCTCCAGATCAACGTCCGGCCCGGCACCCGGCCCGGCGCCCTCTGGCTGGCCTTCGACGCCAACCCCCACCTGTACGAGGCGGACGAACTCGCCCTGCACGGCGAACGGTTCCTCGCGCTGCTGCGGCGGCTGGCGCAGGCGGCGCCCACCACCGCGCTCGCCGATCTGGACCTGGTGCTGCCCGGCGAGCACCCGCGCGACCGGCCGGTACGCGAGTTCCCGGTCACCGGCACGCTCACCGAGCTGTTCGAACGGCAGGTGCGCGCCCGGCCCGGACGGATCGCCGTCACCCACCAGGGCGCACACCTCACCTACGGGCAACTCAACGAAGAGGCCAACCGGTTGGCCCGGCTGCTCGTCGAACGCGGCGCGGGACCGGGTCGGACGGTGGCCCTCGCGCTGCACCGGGGCCCGCGACTGCTGCCCGCCCTGCTGGCGGTCCTCAAGACCGGAGCCGCCTACCTCCCGCTGGACCCCGCCCACCCGGCCGAACGCCTGCGCCTGGTCATGGCGGACGCGACGCCCGTCCTCCTGGTCACCGAGGGCGGCCTCGCCGCGGACCTCGGCGGTGACGTCACCGCCGTCGTCCTGGACGAGCCCGCCGTCACCGCCGACCTCGCCGCGCGCCCGGCCGCAGACCTGACCGACGCCGACCGCGGCGGACCGACCGGCCCGACGCACATCGCGTACGTCATCCACACCTCCGGCTCCACCGGCCGCCCCAAGGGCGTGCCCGTCCCGCACGCCAACGTGGTCCGGCTGTTCGCCGCGTCGGCCGAGCACTTCGACTTCGGCGCCGACGACGTGTGGACCCTCTTCCACTCCTACGCCTTCGACTTCTCCGTCTGGGAGATCTGGGGCGCCCTGCTGCACGGCGGCAGGCTCGTCGTCGTGCCGTACGCCGTCAGCCGTTCCCCACGGGACTTCCTGCGGCTGCTGCACGACGAGGGCGTCACCGTCCTCAACCAGACACCGTCCGCCTTCGAACAGCTGGTGGACGCCGACGAGGAGCCCACCGCCGGAGCGCTGCGCTACGTCGTGTTCGGCGGGGAGGCGCTGCGTCCCGAACGGCTGCGCCCGTGGACCGCCCGGCACGGCCTCGACCGGCCGGCCCTGGTGAACATGTACGGCATCACCGAGACCACCGTGCACGTCACCCACCACCGCCTCACCCCGGACGACCTGACGGACCCCCGCCGGGGCAACGTCGTCGGCACCCCGCTCGCCGACCTGCGCGTGTACCTCCTGGACCCGCAGGGCCGGCCCGTGCCGCCGGGCGCCGTCGGCGAGCTGTACGTGGCCGGCGCCGGGGTGACCCCCGGCTATCTGCACCGTCCCGAACTGACCGCCGACCGCTTCCTGGACGACCCCCACGGCCCGCCCGGCAGCCGCATGTACCGCTCGGGCGACCTGGCGCGGCTCCGCGCCGACGGCACCCTCGACCACCTCGGCCGCGCGGACCGGCAGGTGCAGCTGCGAGGCTTCCGGGTCGAGCCCGGCGAGATCGAGGCCGTCCTCGCCGAGCACCCCGGCATCGCCCGCGCCGCCGTCGTCCTGCGCCGTGCCGACCACGGCGCCGAACAGCTCGTCGCCTATCTCGTGACCACCGGTGAACGACCGCCCGCAGTGGCCGAGGTGCGCGCCCACGCGGCCGCCCACCTGCCCGAGCACATGGTGCCCGCCGCCTGTGTGCTCATGGACTCCCTGCCGCTGACCGCCAACGGCAAGCTGGACACCGACGCGCTGCCCGCGCCCGACCTCAACCGTACGGCGGCCGGCACCCGCCCCACGAACACCGAACAGGCGCTGGTGTGCGCCCTGTTCGAGGACGTGCTGAAGCTGCCCCGGGACACCGTCGGCATCGACGCGAACTTCTTCGACCTCGGCGGCGACTCGCTGCTCGCCACCCGGCTGCTGGCCCGGCTGCGCCAGGGGTCCGGCACCGACGTGCCGATCACCGCCCTGTTCGAAGGTCCGTCGCCCGCCGCCCTCGCCCGGCTCCTCGAAGGACGCCCCGGCACGGCTCCCGCCCGGCCCGCTCTCGGCGAGCGGCCCCGCCCGGAGCGCCTCCCGCTGTCCTACGCCCAGGAACGCATGCGGTTCCTGAACCGGCTCGACGGCTCCACGGCGACGTACAACATCCCCCTCGTCGTGCCGCTCGGCGCCGCCGCCGACACCGAGGCGCTGCGAGCCGCGCTGGGCGACCTCGCCGACCGGCACGAGATCCTGCGCACGGTGCTCGCCGACCACGACGGCACGCCGTACCAGCGGATCCTGCCGGCCGGCGGGCCGCGCCCGCCGCTGCCCGCCGTCGACTGCCCCGCCGACGAGATCGGCGCGCACCTGGCCGCCGCCTCCCGCCACCGCTTCGACCTCACCGGCGAACCTCCCCTGCGGGCCTGGCTGTTCGGCACCGGCGAGGACCGGACCCTGTTGCTCCTCCTGCACCACAGCGCCGCCGACGGCTGGTCCCTGCGGCCCCTCGCCGACGACCTGACCACGGCCTACGCGGCACGCCGAGCGGGCACCGCCCCGGCGTGGGACGCGCCCTCGGCGCAGTACGCGGACTACGCGCTCTGGCAGCGCGCACTCCTCGCCCCCGGGCCGGACGGTACGGGACACGCCGAGCGGCTCACCGCGCACTGGCGGCAGGCGCTGGCCGCGGCACCGCAGGAGTGCACCCTGCCCGGCGACCGGCCCCGGCCCACGGCTCCCCGCGACGGCGCCCATGTCACCGAGCACGTACCCGCCGCCCTGCACCGCGACCTCACCGGCCTCGCCGAGCGCGAGGGCAGCAGCCTGTTCATGCTGCTGCACGCCGCCGTCAGCGCCCTGCTCACCCGCTGCGGAGCCGGTGAGGACATCGTGCTGGGCGTCCCCGTCGCCGGGCGCTCCGAACCCGGCCTGGACGATCTGATCGGCCTGGTCACCAACACCCTGGTGCTGCGCGCCGACACCTCGGGCAACCCCGCCTTCCGTGAACTGCTGGCCCGCGTCCGGCCCGGCGACCTGGCCGCGCTCGGCCACCAGGAACTGCCCTTCGACCGGCTGGTCGACGAACTGAACCCGCCCCGCCGGCCCGGCCGGCACCCGCTGTTCCAGGTCATGCTCGCCCTGCAGAACAACGAGCCCGCCGTGCTCCGCCTCGACGGGCACTCGACGCTGCTGCGGCCCACCGCCACCGGCACCGCCAAGTTCGACCTCTTCGTGGACGTCCTCGAACGGCACACCGCCGACGGCACCCCCGACGGCCTGGACCTGCACATCGAGTACGCCACCGACCTGTACGACCCGTCCACCGCCGAGGAGTTCGCCCGCTCGCTGGGCCGGCTGCTCGCGGCCGTGAGCGCCGACCCGGACGTACGCCTCGGCGGACTCCCGGCGCCCGCGCCGCGCACACCGGCCGAGGCACCCGGCCCCGACATCGCAGGTCTGACCGAGATGGCCCGGTCCGTGCCCGGCATCCGCGACGCCGTCGCGCTGCCCGCGGCCGACGGCGGAGCGCCCCGGCTGTTCGTGGTACCGGGCCGCGCGGAGGCCACCGAGGCCGTCGAACGCCTGCTGGAGCGCACCGGCACCACGACCGTCGGCGTCACCGCCGTCAGCACCCTGCCCCGCGATGCCGACGGCGCCCTCGACCCGGCCGCCCTCACCGCCCTGCCCGCCGTCGACCGCGCCGCCGCCGGGGCCTGGCAGCAGCGCCTCGCCCGCGTCACCGGTGTCGGCGCCGCCGAGGCAGGGGTCGAGGACACCCCGCGGGAACTGGCCCGCAGGCACGCCGGCGTCCCGCGCCGCGCCGCGCCGGCGTCCGACGGCGGCACCCGTGGGGCGGCCGGGACACGGCCCGCCCTCAGCGAGGGCCCCGAGCAGGCCGAACCCACCGTGGCCACCTGGGCCCAGGCCCTGGTTCGGGCCGCCGACCACGCGCGGGGCGACATCGTGCACGTCCACCCCGACGGCAGCGAGACCCGCCGTGACTACGCCTCCCTCGTCCCCGAGGCATCCCGGGTCCTCGCCGGACTCCGGCGTGCCGGACTGCGCCCCGGCGACCAGGTGATCCTCCAGTGCGACGCCGGTGAGGACTTCCTCGCGGTGCTGTGGGGCTGCATCCTCGGTGGCTTCGTCGCCGTACCGCTCACCGTGCCCGCCTCCTACGACACCCCCTCGGCCGCCCTCACCAAACTGGAGGGCATCTGGCGGATGCTCGGCCGGCCCTGGATCGTCTGCTCGCCCGCGCTGGAGGCGGGCCTGCGCGACCGGATCGGCCACGACGGCGGGTCCGGTCTCCGGCTGACCACGGCCGACGCCCTGCGGGACGCGCCCGAGGACCGCGACTGGTACGCCGCGCGGCCGGACGACCTCATCCTGATGCTGATGACCTCGGGCAGCACCGGCCTGCCCAAGGCCGTCCGGCTGACCCACCGCAACGTGCTGGCCCGCTCCGCCGCCACCGAGGCCATGAACGGACTCGGCGCCGACGACGTGACCCTGAACTGGATCCCGCTCGACCACGTCACCGGCGTCGTCATGTTCCACCTGCGGGACCTGTATCTGGGCTGCCGGCAGATCCACGCGCCCACCTCCTGGATCCTCCAGGACCCGCCGCGCTGGATGGACCTCGCCCACCGGCACCGGGTCAGCGTGACCTGGGCCCCCAACTTCGCCTTCGGGCTGCTCGCCGGACAGGCCCCGCGCTTCGCGGACCGCGACTGGGACCTGACCCCGATGCGGCTGGTGATGAACGCCGGCGAGGTCGTCGTGGCCGCCGCCGCCCGCGGCTTCCTGCACGCGCTGCGGCCCTTCGGACTGCCGCAGGACGTGATGCACCCCGGCTGGGGCATGTCCGAGACCTGCTCGGTGGTCACGGACGCGGTGCTGCCCGCCGAACCGCCCGGCACCGACGAGACGTTCGTCAGCTGCGGCCTGCCCTACCCCGGCTTCGCCATGCGCGTCGTCGGCGAGGACACCACCGTGCTCACCGAGGGCGAGGCCGGCCGGCTCCAGGTCCGGGGCACCTCCGTGACCGGCGGCTACCACGACAACCCGGCGGCCAACGCCGAGGCGTTCACCGACGACGGCTGGTTCGACACCGGCGACCTGGCGTTCCTGCGCGACGGCGAGCTGTTCATCACCGGCCGCGCCAAGGACGTCATCATCGTCAACGGCGTCAACCACTACAGCCACGAGATCGAGACCTGCGTCGAGGAACTGCCCGCCGTGGTCCGCAGCTTCACCGCGGCCTGCGCGGTCCGCTCCGACGCGTCCGCAGCCACCGACGAACTCGCCCTGTTCTTCCACCTCGCCCCCGTCCCCGACCGCGCCGCCGCGCTGCGGGAGATCGCGGGCAAGGTCACCCGCGAGATCGGCGTCAGCCCCGCCTTCCTGGTCCCGGTCGGCCCCGGTGACATCCCCAAGACCGAGATCGGCAAGATCCAGCGGACCAAGCTGCGCAAGAGCTTCGAGGCGGGAGACTTCGACGACGCCGTCCGTGCGGCTCACCTGCTGCTGGGCACCGCCGCCACCCTCCCCGACTGGTTCCTGAAGCCCGTGTGGCAGCCGGCCGCCCCCCGCGCCCCGCGCGTCCTGCCGCCCGGCCGGCACACCCTGGTCCTGGCCTGCGACGGCCCCGGGACCCACGGCCTCGCCGACCGCCTGGCCCGGGCCCTGCGCGCCGACGGCGCCCGCTGCACCGTCGCCACGGACGGACCGTCCTACGAACGCCTCGACGCCGCCCGCTACCGGATCCGGCCCGCCGAGGACGCCGACCACACGGCGCTGCTGCGGGACCTGGCCGCCGACGAGCGGCCGGTCGACGCCGTCGTCCACCTCACCGCCCCGCACGGCGGGGACGCGGCGCCGGACGAGTCGGCCGCCCGCACCCTGCTGGCGCTCGCCCGGGCGCTCGGCACCCGGCCGGCGGACCTGCTCCACGTGACGGTGGACGCCCAGGCGGTCGGCGCGGGCGAAGCGCCCTCCCCGGCCCAGGCCATGGCCGGCGCGGTCCTGAAATCGCTGCGGGAGGAGTCACCCGGGCTGCGCTGCGTCCACCTGGACGTCGAACGGGACACCGACCCCGTACCGCTCGTGACGGCGGAGGCCGCGCAGCAGCCCGTGGACACCGAGGTGGCCCACCGCGGCGGACGGCGTCACGTGCGCCGGCTGGCCCCACTGCCCGAGGCGCCCGACCGCAGGGAGCCGCCCGCCACCGACGGCTTCCACCTCGTCAGCGGAGGGCTCGGCGGAGTCGGCGGCGCACTGGCCGCCCACCTGCTCGCGACCCCCGGCACCCGCCTGCTCCTCCTCGGCCGCAGTCCGCTGCCCGAGGACGGCGGAACCCACCAGCGGCTGCGGGAGCCGGGCGACGTGCGCTACGCGCGCGCCGACGTCACCGACGAGGACCAGGTGCGGGCGGCGGTGGACGAGGCCACCGAGGCCTGGGGCGTCCCCCTGACCTCGGTCTGGCATCTGGCCGGCGCACTCGTGGAGCGGCCCGTCGGCGACCTGGACCCGGACGCCTGGCGCTCGGCGCTGGACGCCAAGGCGCACGGAGCCTGGACCCTGCACCGGGTCAGCGCCGACCATCCGGTGACCTCGTTCGTGCTGTTCTCCTCCGTCAACGGCTGGTTCGGCGGCGCCATGAACACCGCCTACGCCGCGGCCAACGCCTACCTCGACGCGCTCGCCCTGCACCGCCGCGCCCGGGGCCTGCCCGCGCAGAGCCTGGCCTGGAGCATGTGGCACGAACGGGGCATGAGCAGCGGCTACGGTCTCACCGCACTCACCGAGGCACGCGGCTACCGGGTACTGGACCCGGCCGCCGCACTGCGCTCCCTCGATCTCGCCCGCACCCTGGACGAACCCCATCTGCTGATCGGCGCCGACCGCACCGCCCCCTGGGTCCGCAGCCATGTCGCCGAACCGGCCCGGCAGGTACGGCGGCTGGCCGCCCGCGTCGCGCTGGAGGAGGGCGCCGACCTCGGCGCCCTGCACCGGGCGGCCGCCGACGCCGCGGGCGTCGCCCCGTGGGTGCTGCGCGCCGCCGGCAGCGCCGAACGGCCGGCGGCCGCCGACGACACCGGGGGACGGATCCACGCCCTGGAACAGCGGCTCGCCGAGCTGTGGTGCGGGGTGCTGCACCGCGACCGGGTCGGCCGGGACGAGAACTTCTTCGACCTGGGCGGCAACTCCCTGCTCCTGGTCGGCGCGCAGAGCGCCGTCAACCAGGAGTTCGGCTGCGACCTGACCGTGGTCGACCTGTTCGCGCACCCCACCGTGCGCGACCTGGCCCGCCACCTCGTCGGCCGTACGACGGCCCCCGGGACCCCGGCCGACGGCGCCGGGGACCCGCCGAGCGGGCTGGACCGGGCGAAGGAACAGGCACGACGGCAGCGCGCGGCCCGGACCCGCCGCTCCGCACGGAACGGAAAGGGCCAAGGCCATGCATGAGACCAACGGGCCGCTGGACACACCGGAGGAGGACCTGCCGGCCGTCGCCGTCATCGGCATGGCCGGCCGGTTTCCCGGCGCCGACGACCTCGACGCGTTCTGGGACAACCTGGCCGCGGGCCGCGAAGCCGTACGACCCGTCACCGACGAGGAGTTCCTGGCCGCCGGCGGCGACCCGCGCGACCTGGACGACCCGTCGCTGATCCGCATGGCCTCCGTCGTCGAGGGCATCGACCGCTTCGACTCCGGGTTCTTCGGCTACCTGCCCGCCGAGGCCGCCGTGGTCGACCCCCAGCAGCGCCTGCTGCTGGAGACGGCCTACCACGCCCTGGAGAACGCGGGCTGCCTCGCACCCGGCACCGATCACGGCACCTTCGGCGTCTACGCGGGCGCCGGCGACAGCCGGTACTACCCCGCCCACGTCCACCCCCGCCACGCCGGACAGCCCGGCTCCGTCGAGCTGGTGCACGCGGCCACCGCCAACTCCCTGGGCACCCTCGCCCCCCGCATCTCCTACGAACTGGGTCTGACCGGCCCCAGCGTGTCCCTCCAGACGGCCTGCTCCACCGCGCTCGTCGCCGTGCACACCGCCTGCCAGGACCTGCTCGACCACCGCTGCGACACCGCCCTCGCCGCCGCCGTCTCCCTCAACCCCTCGGCCGCGCTCGGCTACCGGCACGTACCCGACGGGCCCTTCTCGCCCGACGGACACTGCCGGGCGTTCGCCGCGGACGCCGCCGGCACCTCCTCGGGGGACGGCGTCGGCGCGGTCGTCCTCAAACGGCTGGCGGACGCCCTGGCCGACGGCGACCGCGTCCGGGCCGTGATCCGGGGCAGTGCCGTCAACAACGACGGACGGCGCAAGGTCGGCTTCAGCGCGCCCAGTTCCGCCGGACAGACCGAGGTCGTGCTGGCCGCGCAGGCCCAGGCGATGGTGGACGCCGACAGCATCGGCCTGGTCGAGGCGCACGGCACCGCGACGCGCCTCGGCGACCCCATCGAGGTGGCCGCGCTCACCGAGGCGTTCCGGGAGTCCACCCGACGGCGCGGCTACTGCGCGCTGGGCTCGGTGAAGACCAACATCGGCCATCTGGGCGCGGCGGCCGGCATCGCCGGGCTCATCAAGGCGGTCCTCGCCCTGGAACACCGGCAGATCCCGCCCAGTCTGCACTTCGACCGGCCCAACCCGCTCATCGACTTCGCGGCCGGACCGTTCCGCGTCCCCACCGCGCTGGAGGACTGGCCCGCCGCCGGCCACCCCCGGCGGGCCGCGGTCAGCGCCTTCGGGATCGGCGGCACCAACGCCCACGTCGTCCTGGAGGAGGCCCCCGCTCCCGCGCCCGTACCGCCGCGCGCCCCCGAGGAAGACGGCCGCCTGGTGCTGCCGTTGTCCGCCCGGACCGCCGGCGCCCTGCGCGGCCAGGCCGAGGCCCTCGCCCGCCACCTGGAACGCCGCCCGGACCTGCGCCTGGACGACGTGGCGCACACGCTGCGCACCGCCCGCCCCGCCCTGCGCCACCGCCTGACCGTCAGCGCCGCCTCCCGCGAGGAGGCCCTGTCCGCCCTGCGGGCCGCCGCCCCCGCCACCCCGGCCGTGCCGGACGAACCCGCCCGGGTGGCGTTCCTGCTGCCGGGCGGCGGCACCCAGTACCCCGGCATGGGCGCCGAGCTCTACCGCGACCAGGACGTCTACCGCGACACCGTGGACGAGTGCGCCCGCATCCTGCGCCCCGTCCTCGGCACCGACCTGCGCACCTCCCTCTTCGAGGGCGCACCGGCCGACCACACCGCCACCTTCCTCGGCCTGGTCGTCACCGAGTACGCCCTCGCGCGCACCCTGATGGCCGCCGGGGTCCGCCCCGACGCGCTCATCGGCCACTCCCTGGGCGAGTACACGGCGGCCTGCCTGGCCGGGGTCATCGACCTCGCGGACATGCTGCCCCTGGTCACCGAACGGATCCGGCTGATCAGCGGGGCGGGCGGAGCGACCGTCGGTGTGGCGGCCCCGGCCGAGGAGGTACTGCCGCTGCTCGACGAGGAGTTGTCACTGGCCGCCGTGAACGGGCCCGCCGCCTGCACCGTCGCCGGATACGAGGAGGCCGTGGCCCGCTTCGAGCGGGAACTCGCCCGCCGGGACCTCCCGTTCCGCCGGGTGCGGATACCGGCCGCCGCCCACTCCCACGTCCTGGACCCGGTGCTGGGAACGTACGAGCGGCACCTGCGCGGCGTCACCCTGAGCCCGCCCCGCATCCCGTTCGTCACCAGCGTCACCGGCACCTGGATCACCGACGCCCAGGCGACCTCGGTCCGGCACTGGCTCGACCACACCCGCCGTACCGTGCGGTTCACCGACGCCGTCACGGCCCTGTGGGAGCGCGGGCGCCCGGTCCTCGTGGAGATCGGACCGGCGGACACCCTGACCGGACTGGCCACCGCCCAGCTGGACCCCGACACACCGGTGACGGTCACCACCATGCGGCATGCCAAGGCCGACGCCCGCGACGGCTTCGTCCTCGCCGAGGCGCTGGGCCGGCTGTGGAGCGCCGGTGCGGACACCGCGCTCCCGCCGGTGCCGGGCACGCCGCGGCCGGTGCCGCTGCCGCCGTACGCCTTCGAACGGCACCGGCACTGGATCGACGCCCCCGGCGCCCGCTCCACCGCGTCCGACGCCCCCGACACGGTCCAAGGCGAGCCGCACCTCGCGCCCCGGCCCCGGCTCACCACCGAGGCCGTGCCGCCGCGCACCGAGCGGGAACAGGCCGTCGTCCGGCTGTGGGAGCAGACCCTCGGCATCGGCGGCATCGGCGTCCACGACAACTTCTTCGACCTCGGCGGCGACTCCATGCGGGCCGTCCTGCTGGCGGGCCGGCTCCGCCGGGCCGGAGTGCTCGACGTACCCGCCGCCACCCTGCTGGCCGCGCCGACCGTAGCCGGTGTCCTCGCCGCCACCGAGGACACCGACGACCAGCGGTCCGGCGGCACCGCGAACGCCCTCGCCCCCCTGCTGCCGCTGCGCCGCGAGGGCGGCGCCGCACCGCTGTTCTGCGTCCACCCCGGCGCCGGCGTCTCCTGGCGCTACACCGGCCTGCTGCCCCACCTCGGCGGCGACCAGCCGGTGTACGGCATCCAGGCCGCCGGGCTCGACGGCACCCGGCCGCCCGCACCCGACGCCCCGGCCATGGTCGCCTCCTACGTCGATCTGGTCCGCGAGGTCCAGCCGCACGGCCCCTACCGGCTGCTGGGCTGGTCGTACGGCGGCTTCGTCGCCCACGCGATGGCCTGCGCGCTCCAGGAACAGGGGGAGCGGGTGGAACTCCTGGCCATGCTGGACGCCCCGCAGCCCTACGCCGGCGCGTACGACGCCGGGACGGCCGAGCGCCAGGTGGCGGCCCTGCTGATGCGGGTGGCCGGCCTGCCCGTGCCCCCGGACGGCGAACCGCCCGCGGTGGCTGCCGTCCTGGACCGCATCGACGCCAAGGTCACGGCGGATCCCGCCGGTTCTCCGGTCGACCGCGCGCAGGCCGCCGCAGTCGCCGACGTCATGCGCAACAACCTGCGCCTCGCGCCCCGGTTCGAGCCCGGTGTCTTCCACGGGGACGTCCTGTTCTTCAGCGCCGACGACGAACCGGCCACGGACTTCGCCGACGACCTTGCCGTACTGCCCGGCAAGGCGGACGCCTGGCGGGCCCACGTGCGGGGCACCCTGCACGACCACCGGGTGCCGTGCGGGCACTACGAGATGACCGAACCCGAGCCCCTCGCCCTGATCGGCACGGCGGTCGCCAAGGCACTGCGCGGCACCGCCGATCCCACCGTGCCCGTATCCGTTCCGCCCCCCGGGGGCCCCGACCGTCCAGGAGACCCCGCATGACCGTGACCGCACCCCAGGACCTCTACGAACTCGGTGACGCGCCCGAACCGGGCACCGTGCCACGGAAGATGTACGCCTCGCTGATCCGCCGGGAGCGCTACGGGCAGCCCGTCGACGCGTTCCGCACCGAGGTGGTCGACGTCCCCCCGGTCCGCCGTGGCCAGGTGCTGGTCAAGGTGATGGCGGCCGGCGTCAACTACAACAACGTCTGGGCTGCGCTGGGGAAGCCGCTCGACGTGATCGCCACCCGGCAGAAGGCCGGTGGGGTCGAGGACTTCCACATCGGCGGCTCCGACCTGTCCGGCATCGTGTGGGCCGTCGGAGAGGACGTCAGGGGCGTCCGGCTCGGGGACGAGGTCGTCGTGCTCGCCAGCCGCTGGGACGAGTCGGCCGAGGACATCCGCCTGGGCGGTGACCCGGCCGCGTCCGTAAGCCAGCGGGTGTGGGGCTATGAGGAGAACTACGGCTCCTTCGCCCAGTTCGCGGTCGTGGACGACTACATGTGCCACCCCAAGCCCGCCCGGTTGTCCTGGGCGGCCGCCGGCTGCTACATGGCGACCGCGGCCACCGCCTACCGGCAGTTGTTCGGCTGGGACCCGCACACCGTCCGGCCCGGCGACCCGGTGCTGATCTGGGGCGGTGCCGGTGGCCTGGGCAGCATCGCCATCCAGCTCGTCCGGCACGTCGGCGGCATCCCGGTAGCCGTCGTCTCCAGCGAGGAACGCGGCGCGTTCTGCATGCGGCTCGGCGCCGAGGGCTGGATCGACCGGCGCGACTTCGACCACTGGGGCCGGATGCCCGATACCTCCGACGACGCCGCGATGAGCCGCTGGCTGTCCGGGGCGCGGGCCTTCGGGCGGCGCTTCTGGGACGTGCTCGGCGAGCGGCGCAGCCCCCGTATCGTGCTGGAGCATTCCGGTGCCGACACCATCCCCACCTCCGTCTACCTGTGCGACAACGCGGGCATGGTCGTCATCTGCGGCGGCACCACCGGCTACAACGGCGACGTCGACCTGCGGTTCCTGTGGATGCGGCAGAAGCGGCTCCAGGGCTCGCACGCCGCCTGCGCCCGCGAGGCCCGTGAGATCACCCGGCTGATCGACCAGGGTGTCATCGACCCGTGCCTGTCCCGGACCTTCGGTTTCGAGAAGATCGGTCTGGCCCACCAACTCATCCACGAGAACCGTCACCCGATGGGGAACATGGCGGTCCTGGTCAACGCGTCGGAGTAGGGCGTGCGGTGGCCGGGCCGTCCGACGGCCGCCCCGGCCCCCGCCCCTCCGACCGAAGACCCGCGGTCCGGCCCCGGCACGGCGAGCCGGCCCGCGAGGGACTCGGCACCGGCCGGGCCCGGCCACCGGGGGAGCGGTGGCCGGGCCCGGTGCCGACGGTCGGGCAGGCCGCGGGGAGGCGCGTGCCCTCAGGTCCGCAGCAGCTTCTTGACGATCTTCCCCGCGGGGTTGCGGGGCACCTGCTCGATGAACTCCACTCGCCGCGGCCTCTTGTAGGGGGCGAGCAACCCCGAGACGTGGCCCAGCAGTTCCCGGGCGCCGGTGTCCGGCTCGGCCACCACGTACGCCAGCGGCACCTCGCCGTAGTCCTCGTCCGCCATCCCGACGACCGCGGCGTCCCGTACCGCCGGGTGGCTCATCAGGGCGCGCTCGATCTCCGAGGGGTAGACGTTCTGGCCGGCCCGGATGATGACGTCCTTGGTGCGGTCCACGAGGTGGATGCGTCCCGCCTCGTCCACGAACCCCAGGTCCCCGGTCCTGATCCACCCGTCGAGGTCGATCTCCCGCGTGGCCTGCGGATCGTTCCAGTAGCCCTGCATCACACCGGGTCCGCGCACCACGATCTCGCCGATCTCGCCGCACGGCGACTGGGTCCCGTCCGGGCCCACCGCGCGGGCGGACATACCCGGGATCACGCGACCGCAGGGGATGCGCGCGGCGGCGTCCCCGGGCGAGGGGTGCTCGTCGGGGCCGAGGGTGACGAACGGGCCGCCGACCTCCGTCATGCCGTACACCTGCCGGAAGCCGCAGCCGAGGCGCCGTACGGCCTCCTCGTACACGTCCAGGGGCATGGGGGCGGCGCCGTACAGGATCTCCCGGAGCGTGGACAGGTCGGTGCGGTCCGCGCCCTTGGCCTGGAGCATGAAGCGCACCATCTGCGGGACCATCCACATGTGGGTCGCCCGGTGCCGTTCCACCGCGGCCAGCGCCCGCTGCGGGGTGAAGCCCGGCATGAGCACGATGGTGGCGCCCGTCGCCATGTAGGTCAGGGACACCACCATGCTGCCGTGGTACAGCGGGCAGCAGTTGACCATCACGATGTCGTCGGTGGGCCGGGCCTGCACCAGCCAGCCCAGGGCGATGGCGCGGAACGAGGCGCTGTCGACCGTGACGCCCTTGGCCCGCCCGGTGGTCGCCGAGGTGTGCAGCACGGCCACCGGATCGGTGTCGGCCACGGGCGGCAGCTCCCGTCGCGCCGCCACACTGCCCAGTGCCTCGAAGGCCGGCTTGTCGAACGCCATCGTGATCCGCACCGAGGCGGGGAACTCCGGCTGGCGGTCGAGCAGTTCGGACTCGCCGAACACGGCGACCGCGCCGACGCGGGCCACGATGTCGGCGACCTCGGGCACGGCCAGGCTGTGGTTCAGCGGTACGAACAGCGCGCCGAGGCGGGCGAGCGCGAAGTAGGTCTCCAGCACCTCGATGCGGTCCTTGGAGAGCACGGCGACACGGTCACCGTGCTCGATTCCCAGCTCCGCGAATCCCCGCGCGAGTTCGAGCGTACGGTCGTGGAAACCGGCCCAGGTGACCGCGCGCCGCTCGTCGACCAGTGCCGTCCGCCCGGGAAAGCACTGCCGATTGCGTTCCAGCAGCTGCGTGAGCCACATCAGGCACCGCCACCGGCCGCGGACCGCTCGGCCACGAAACGCTCGTAGTCGGCGATCGTCTGCAGCTTCTCCATGTCGTCTGCGGTGATCTCCACTCCGGCCCGCTGCTCGACCAGCAGCACCAGCCGCACCAGGTCCCCGGAGTCGATGCCGCTCGCGGCGAGGTCGAGGTCGTCACCGACCCGCGTGGCGTCGGCGAACTCCTCCGTGCCGGTCAGCTCGACCAGCAACTCCCTGACGGTGCTCATGGTTACCCCTTTCGCCCGGCAGGCCGACCGCCGAGCGGATCGCGTCCTTCGCCTGTCACCCGAACAAGAGGCCCCCGCGCCGAACCGCAATCCCCGCACCCCCGCGTGACGTTTGTCACGCGCCCCATCCGGCCCGCCGGGGGATTGCGGGCCTCCCGCACGGCCTCTTTCCCAGAGGCAGGCCGCGCCCGATCCACCGGGCGAGGCGGGCGCACCGGCGCCCGGGAAGCACCGAAGGAGTGATGCCAGTGCCCAGGCGAGGGGTCCGGTCCAGGGGCGTGTACGTCCCCGCCCCGGCGCGGACCGGCCGGGGAGGCGCGGCATGAGCGCGGTAGGGCCCGCCGACACCGCGGCCGCCGGCGAGGACGAACTGACGGCGAGGTTCGAGGCGCTCGTCGGCGCCGGTGAGGCCGTCGAACCGCGCGACTGGATGCCCGACGGCTACCGCCGCATGGTGCTCCGGCAGCTCGCGCAGCACGCCCACTCCGAGATCATCGGCATGCAGCCGGAGGGCGCCTGGCTCACCCGGGCGCCCTCCCTGCACCGCAAGTCGGTGCTCATCGCCAAGGTCCAGGACGAGGCCGGCCACGGCCTGTACCTGTACTCCGCCGCCGAGACGCTGGGCGTGGACCGCGACGACCTGCTGGACGCCCTGCACCAGGGCCGCCAGCGCGCCTCGGCGACCTTCGACCACCCCGCGCTGACCTGGGCCGACACCGGCACCATCGCCTGGCTGACGGACGGCGCCGCCGTCATCAACCAGGCCCCGCTGTGCCGTACTTCGTACGGACCCTACGCACGGGCCATGCGGCGCGTCTGCCAGGAGGAGGCCTTCCACGTACGGCAGGGCTACGACCTGATGCGCGCCCTGTGCGAGGGGACACCGGCACAGAAGGCGATGGCGCAGGACGCGGTGGACCGCTGGTGGCTGCCGGCCGTGGCGCTGATGTTCGGCCCGCCCGACACCGAGGCGGGCGGCGCCGACGCGCGCACCGCGGCGGTCGGTGCCGCGGTCTCGCGCCGCGCCATGGCCTGGGGCATCAAGCGGCACACCAACGACGAACTACGAGCGCGTTTCGTCGACAGCTGCGTCCCGCAGGCCGAACGTCTCGGCCTGACCCTGCCCGACCCGGCGATCCGCTGGAACGAGGAACGCGGCCACTACGACTTCACCCCGGTCGACTGGGACGTCTACCGGCGCGCCCTGGGCGAGGACACGCACTGGGCCCGGCAGCGCGTCGCCCACCGGCGCGCGGCGCACGAGGACGGCGCCTGGGTACGGGAGGCCGCCGCCGCGTACGCCGCCCGCACCCGGGACGGCGACGGGCCGGCCGGCCAGGACGCCGGTGCCCACGAGCACGGGCACGAGCACGGCCACGGGCACGGCCACGACCGCACGGAGGTACGGGCATGAGCGGCGGGCAGCCGGAAGGCGCCCCGGTGGCGCGGACGGAGGGCGTACCCGGGTCCTGGGAGGTCTTCCTGCGGCCCCGGCGCGGACTCTCCCACCAGCACGTGGGATCGGTACGCGCCTACGACCCGGACACCGCCCTGCTCAGGGCGCGTGACCTCTACACCCGCCGGGGCGACCCGCTGTCGCTGTGGGTGGTCCGCTCGGACGCGGTGCACACCGCCTCCCCGGACGAACGCGACGCGTACTTCGCCAACGCGCGGCACAAGCCGTACCGCTACCCCCAGCAGTTCGTGCCGCTGACGACCGAGAGGAGCCCCGACGGTGGCCACGACGACTGAGCGGGCGGCCGCCGCCGAGGCGGACGGCCGCACCGACCCCGGGCTCGCCGTCCAGCTGCTGCGCCTCGGCGACGACGCCCTCGTCCTCGGCCAGCGGCTGTGCCAGTGGATCACCCGGGCGCCCACCATCGAGGAGGACCTGGCGCTGTCCAACATCGCCCTCGACCTCGTCGGCCAGGCCCGGCTGCTGCTCACCCTCGCCGGACGCCTCGACGGCACCGGACGCGACGAGGACGACCTCGCCTTCGCCCGGACCGACCGCGAGTTCACCAACGCCCTGCTCACCGAGCTGCCCAACGGCGACTTCGCGGCCACCGTCGCCCGGCAACTCGTCTACACCCACTACGCCGTGGCCTACTACGGGGCGCTCGGCGGCTGCGCGGACCCCGAGCTGGCCGCGTTCGGACAGCGGGCCGCCAAGGAGACCGCCTTCCACCGGCTGCACGCCGACACCTGGACCGAACGCCTCGGCCTCGGGACCCCCGAGAGCGCCCGCCGCATGCAGGAGGGCCTCGATCACGTGTGGCCGTACACGGCGGAACTCTTCGACGAGGACGACCCGGTACGCGACCTCGCCGCCGCCGGAACGGCCCCCTCGCCCGCCCCGCTGCGCCCGGCATGGGAGCGGAGCACCACAGAGGTGATCACCCGGGCCGGACTCACCGTGCCGTCCCCCCGCTGGCGGGCCCGGGGCGGCCGTGCGGGCCTGCACACCGAGGAGTTCGCGTCCCTGGTCGCCGAACTCCAGTCGGTGCGACGCCAGTTCCCCGGAGGTACCTGGTGAACGGCGGCACGGCCGTCGCGGCATCGGAGGTCCGCGCCCGGGTGGAGGCGGTGCCGGACCCGGAGCTGCCCTTCATCGCCCTCGGCGACCTCGGAGTGATCGGCTCGGTCGGCCCTGCCGCCGACGGACGTCTCGAGGTGGAGTTCACCCCCACCTACCTGGGCTGCCCGGCACAGGCCGCCATCGCCTCCTCGATCCGCGACGTCCTGACGGACTGCGGCCACCCCGACGCCCGGGTACGGCAGGTGCTGTCCCCGGTGTGGACGACGGACCGCATCACCGCGGCCGGCCGCGCCAAGCTCGCCGCCCACGGCATCGCCCCGCCCACGCCCGCACCGGGAGACGGCCCGGTCCTCGTCCGGCTCACCGGGGTTCCCTGTCCGCACTGCGGTTCCCGAGCCACCCGGCCGCACAGTGCGTTCGGCCCCACCCGCTGCCAGTCGATGCTGCGCTGCACCGCCTGCCGCGAGCTGTTCCCCCACCTGAGCGCGCTATGAGGACGCGTCCTGACCCCCTCCTCGCGACCGACGGCGCCCGCCGGCGCACCGGCTGGCACCGGCTCCCGGTCACCGCCGTCCAGCACCTCACCGGGGACGCCGTCGCCGTCACCCTGAACGTACCGGACCCCCTCCGCGCCACCTTCGCCCACCGGCCCGGCGAGCACGTCGTCGTCCGGCACCGCCGCTCGGGCGAGGAACTGCGCCGCAGCTACTCGGTGTGCCCGCCGCCCGAGGAGCCCGGCGCGCTGCGGCTGGTGATCAAGCGGGGCGCCCCGGACGGCTTCGGCGCGTACGCGCTGACCCGGCTGGCACCCGGCGACCGCCTCGAACTCTCCGCGCCCGCCGGCGCCTTCGCCCTGCCCGAGCTGCCCGGAGCCC
Organism: Streptomyces zaehneri; assembly: GCF_032248645.1. NCBI lineage: Bacteria > Bacillati > Actinomycetota > Actinomycetes > Kitasatosporales > Streptomycetaceae > Streptomyces > Streptomyces zaehneri. Next base: position 14,418 of record NZ_JASTTJ010000014.1, on the reverse strand, counting down.
ACCACGTGCTGATCGCGGGCGGCTCCGGCATCACCCCGCTCGCGGCCATGGGCGCGAGCGCGCTGCGCACGGACCCCACCTGCCGGGTCCATCTCGTCCACTCGGTGCCCACGGCCGCGGACGCCCTGCTCGCCGACGAACTCGCCCTGCTCAAGGACGCGTTCGTCGGCCGGTTCACCGCGCTCCACATACTGACCCGCGAAGGACGCCCGCCCCTGGGCGGCCGGATCGATGCCGAGGGCCTGCCGCGGCTGCTCGCCGCGCTGGACATCAGGCCGGGCCCGGACACCACCTTCGCCCTGTGCGGTCCGGCCGGTCTGATCGCCACCGTCCGCCGGGTGCTGACGGACGCGGGAGCCGACCCGGCCCTGGTCCGCTCCGAGCTGTTCGCCCTCGGCGACACCCCGCCGCTCCCGCCCGTGCCCGGCGGCCTGTCGGTGCCCGGCACCCTGCCCCGACCCGGCGCGCCGCGCACCCCTGAGGGCACCCGGGTCACCGCCCTCTACGACGGCCACCGTCGGGTCGTCACCGCCGGGCCGCGGGACCCCGCGCTCCTCGACGCGCTGCTGCGCGACCACCCGGACGTGCCGTACGCCTGCCGCGAGGGCATCTGCGGCAGCTGCCGTGCCAAGGTCCTCACCGGCGAGGTCGCGACCGGCCCCCAGTACGCCCTCGACGCCGGGCAACTGGCCGCCGGCTACACGCTCACCTGCCGCGCCAGGCCCCTCGGCAGCGAGGTCACCGTCGACTTCGACGCATGACGGCACCCGCCCCGGCCACCACCCACCCCAGCAGAAGGAGATCACGATGACCACCCCCCTGCGGCACACGGGCAGGACCGCTCTGGTCACCGGCGGCAGCCGCGGCATCGGCCGGGCCGTCGCCCGTCGGCTGGCCGGCGAGGGCGCCCTCGTGGCCGTCCACTACGGACACGACCACGAGGCGGCCGAGCGCACCGTCAAGGAGATCGAGACCGACGGCGGACGCGCCTTCCCGGTCCATGCCGAACTGGGCGTGCCCGGTGACGCCGACACCCTGTGGACGGCCTTCGACCACGCCCTCGCCGGGCAGGACGCCGCACCCGGCCTGGACATCCTCGTCAACAACGCCGGCATCACCGTCCCGCGCCGGATCGCGGCCGTCACCGAGGACGACTACGACCGTGCGTTCGCGATCAACACCAGGGCGCCGTTCTTCATCATCCAGCGCGGTCTGGACCGGCTGCGCGACGGCGGCCGGATCGTGAACGTCTCCTCGGTCGCCACGCGCGTCGCCTTCCCGCCGATCATCGCCTACACCATGACCAAGGCCGCCCTCGACTACCTCACCCTGGCCCTCGCCCAGGAACTGGGACCGCGGGGCATCACGGTGAACAGCGTCGCGCCCGGCTACACCGAGACGGAGATCAACCCGACGCTCGCCGTCCCGGAGATCCGCCAGAGGTACGAGGCGGCCTCCGTGTTCGGCCGGCTCGGCGCCCCCGCGGACATCGCCGACGTCGTCTCCTTCGTGGCGAGCGACGACGCCCGCTGGGTGACCGGCCAGTGGATCGACGCCTCCGGCGGGGTCCACCTCGGCCCGTGAGCCCCGCGCCCGTCCCGCCGCGCCGCCCGCGGCAGCAACAGGAGGCCCTCACCATGAACGACGGCACGTCCGCACCGCCCCGGGCCGCGGACGACTCACTCACCCGGCCCTTCGACGGTGCCAGCCCCTACGACGCCTATGTGCACGCGTCCGTCCTTAACAACCTCCAGCAGCCCCTCACCGAGGCACCCGACGAGATGGGTTTCGTCGTCACCACCCAGGTGATGGAGCTGTGGTTCACCCTGATCGTCCACGAGTGGCGCAGCGCCGGCACGGCCCTGGCCAAGGACGACCTGGACGCCGCCATGGACGCCCTGACACGCAGCCGCCGCGCCCTGACCGCCCTCAATGCCGCCTGGGCGCCCCTGGCCGCGCTGACCCCCGCCCGCTTCAACGGCTTCCGAGCCGCGTTCGGCAAGGCCTCGGGCTTCCAGTCCGCGATGTACCGGCAACTGGAGTTCCTGCTCGGCGACAAGTCCGAGGCGATGCTCCGCCTGCACCAGGGCGACCCCGACGTGCACGAGGCGCTCAGCGACACCCACCGCCAGCCGTCCCTCTACGACGAGGTGCTCGGCTGTCTGCACCGGCGGGGGCTGCCCGTTCCGGAACACGTCCGGGAACGCGACGTGAGCGCGCCCTACACGTCGGACCCGGGCGTCGTGGAGGTGTGGCGGCTGATCTACTCCGGCCCCCAGCACCATCCGCTGCTCGTCCTCGGCGAACTGCTCACCGACATAGCCGAACTCGTCCTGCGCTGGCGCTTCGACCACGTCATGGTCGTCCGCCGGGCCATGGGCGCCAAGAGCGGCAGCGCCGGCTCCACCGGCCTCGCCTGGCTCGAACAGCGGGTGAACCGGCCGGTCTTCCCGGAGCTGTGGGAGGTGCGCGGTGGGGTCTAGGGTGATCTCCGCCTTCGCGGCGGAGGAGGAGAAGCGGGTACTGAGCCTGAAGCCGGTGCTGGCTCCGGCGCACGGCCGCTACGGCGACCACCCGCACCAGGCCTACGACGCCTGGCCTGCCGGGGACCCCGGCGCCCCCCTGGTGATCCTGCTGCACGGCGGCTACTGGCGCTACGACCGCATGCACCTCACTCCATTCGCCGCCTACCTCTGCGAGCAGGGCTTCGACGTGCTGCTGCCGGGCTTCCGCCGCTCCGGCGGGGCCGGCGGCCATCCCGAGACCTTCGACGACGTGGCCCGGATCGTGGACACCCTTCCCGAAGGGCGGCCCTACGTCCTGGCCGGCCACTGTTCCGGCGGCCATCTGGCCCTGTGGTGCGCGGCGCGCGGCCTGCTGCCCGACGGCTCCCGCTGGCACACCGGCACCCTCCCGACCGGCGTGCTCGCACTCGCCCCGATCACGGACCTCACCGCCACCCGCCGGGACGGCCTCAGCAACGACGCGGCCCTGCAACTCCTCGGGGGAGAAGCCGTGTTCGAGGAACGGCTGCCCGCCGTCGACCCCCTCACCCTGCTGCGCGGGGCCGGTACCACCGGTGTGCCTACGGTGCTGCTCCACGGCGCCGTGGACGAGGAGGTCCCGCTCACCCAGTTCACCGACTACGCGGCCGTGCACGAGGACCTGAGGACGGTCGTGCTGCCCGGCACCGGCCACTACACCCTCATCGAGCCCGGAGCCCCCGGAGCCCGCGCGGTCGCCGACACCCTGTGGGAGATGTCCGCCGGCTTCGCCGCACCGCGCGACGGCGCCGACACGGCCACCGCCCCCCGCACCGACACCGGCACCGCCCCAGGGAGGGCCACGCACCCATGACCGCCGCCACCCCGCTCGAGGACCGGGCCGCCCGTGCAGACGCCGAGGACGCCTTGGCCCCGCTCGCCCAGCGGTTCGTCCTCCCTGAGGGCGTCATCTACCTCGACGGCAACTCCCTGGGCCCGCTGCCCGCCGCCGTCCCGCCCGCCCTGGCGGACGTCGTGGCCCGCCAGTGGGGCACCGGCCTGATCGGCTCCTGGAACGACAGCGGCTGGTGGGACGCGCCCCTGCGGATCGGCGACGCCATCGGCCGCCTCGTCGGCGCCGCGCCGGGGCAGACGGTGGCGGGCGACTCCACCAGCGTGCAGCTGTTCACCGCGCTCAGCGCGGCCACCGCGCTGCGCCCCGACCGGCCCCTGCTGGTCACGGATCCCGGCCACTTCCCCACCGACCGCTACCTCGCCGACGCGGTGGCCCGCCGCGGCGACGCCCTGGAAGTGCGCCGGATACCCCCGGCCGACCTGGAGAAGTTCCTCGCCGAACAGGGCTCCCGGGTGGCGGCGGTCAGCTACTCACCGGTCGATTTCCGCACCGGCGAGCTGTGCGACATGGCGGCGCTGACCGAGGCCACGCACCGGGCCGGCGCGCTCGCGGTGTGGGACCTGTGCCACGCCGCCGGGGCGATGCCGCTGCACCTCGACGCCCTGGAGGTGGACCTCGCCGTCGGCTGCGGCTACAAGTTCCTCAACGGCGGCCCCGGCGCGCCCGCCTGGCTCTACGCCGCCCGCCGACACCACGATGCCCTCGACACCCCGCTGACCGGCTGGAACGGTCATGCGAGTCCCTTCGCCACGGACCGGGACTACACACCCGCCCCGGGCATCGCCCGCGCCCGTATCGGCACCCCGCCCATCCTGTCCCTGCTCGCCCTGGAGGCGGCCCTCACCGTCTTCGAGGACGTGGACCTCGCACAACTGCGGGCCAAGAGCGTGTCGTTGACGGAGTTCTTCCTGACCTGCGCCGAGGAACTGCTCACCCCGCTGGGCATCACCCCGGTGACCCCCCGCGACGCGGCCCGCCGGGGCAGCCATGTGTCCCTGCGTCACCCGCACGCCCTCGGCCTGACCCGGGCCCTGGCGGACCGGGGCGTCGTCATCGACATGCGCGCCCCCGACCTGCTCCGCTTCGGCGTCAACGCGCTCTACACCACCCACACCGAACTGCTCACCGCCGTACAGCGCTTGAGCGCCATCGTGCGCGAGTCGTCCTACGACCCCGCACCCTCACGGTCGGGCCCGGTCACCTGAGCCTGAACTCCGTGTCGAACTCCCGCCTCCTGCCCGCCGTGACCCTCGAATTGCCCTGCGGTCCCGGTCGGACGCGCCAGGAACGGATGCGGCCGGCGGTACCGGACACGGTGTCCTTGCCCGCGATGAGGTCCTTGCACAGTTCGACCTGCTCGCCGTACGGGACGTCGATGTCCTCGTAGCTCGCGTGCGTGCAGGCGATGGTGACGGCACACGCGAACCGGACGTTCAGGGAGGGGAGCGGCCTCAGGAACGGGGTGCAGGAACGCCGCGGCGCGCAGGACGCGTCCGGTTCGACATCGAGGCGGGGCGGGGCGGGATGAGACGGTGGCGCGCCACGGCCGCGACGACCCGCCCGAAGAGCCCGGCCGTCACTTGGTGAAGGCCAGGCGGCCGCCGCTGTCCGTCGAGGTCGAGGGCTGCACCGAGGAAGCCCCGGTCGGCGCAGCCGAGTTCGACAAGCACACGCGTCACTTCCGCCGTGAGGCGAAGGACACCGACGGCCGGTCCCGTCGCTCGATCAGCTCCTCAGGGCGTCCACGGCCCGAGCATGTCCTTCATGGCATCCGTCATTGCGAACTGCAGCAGCGGGCCGTAGGTGATCCGGCCGACGCCCAGGCGGCGGAAGCGCTCAAGATCGTGCCTGACGGGATGGGCGGTGGAGTTCACGGGAACGGCGACGGCGCCGGTCACCGCCGCGAGCAGGTCGTCGTCGTCCTGAATACCCACCGGGTAGACGCTGTCGGCGCCGGCCTGCTCCAGGGCTCGCAGCCGCTCGATCGCCTCGTCGAGGACGCCGGCAGCGTCCTTCGCGTGCAGGAAGAGGTCGGTGCGGCCGTTCACCCAGACCGGAACTCCGGCGTCGTCAGCCGCCGCGCGCAGGCCGGCGATGTAGCTCGCGTGCTCCTGTGTGCTGCGCACACGGCCGCCGTCCGAGTGGACGGTGTCCTCGATGTTGAGACCGGCGCCGCCGACCTCGATGAGCCCGGCGACGAGATCCGCCGGCTTCTGTCCGTACCCGGCCTCCAGGTCCACGGACACGGGGACGTTGACCGCCGCGATGATCGGCCTGACGGCGGTGAGTACCTCCTCGAAGGTCTGCCCCTCGTGGTCGTCGGCTCCCCGGGAGTCGGCGAGCGGATGACTGCCGATCGTCAGCGCGGGGAACCCGACGGCGGCTGCCGTCCGGGCGGACCAGACGTCCCAGACGGTCGGCAGCACGAGCGGCTTGTACTCGGCGTGCAGCTGCTTGAGGCGTTGAGCGCGCTCAACAGTGGTGCGAGAGTCCATGCCAAGGACGCTACACCTGGATTGCCACAAACAACGTGCCGCAGGGCGCCGCCCGGTGACGGAAAGACGCAGCCTGGATCCTTTCCGGGTTGCCGAGGTGGGCAGTGGGCGGGGCGGTCTGAGGGATGCCCCATCTGGCTCCGGACGTGATCGGCTCCATGGCTTCAGCCGTTGATCCTCTGACTGAGGGCGGTCTCACCGGCGGCCTCGCCGAGCTGCCGTGCCGTCTCCTCGATGATCAGGTCGGCGGTCTCCAGCGAGGCGGCGCCCAAGACGTGTACGGCCCACGTACCCGCGAGCTCCCAGGAGACCGAGACCAGGGCTGTTCCGCGCGGAAGGAATGATCACCCTCCGCCTCGGCCGGCTGAGTTCGGAATTCCACGGAACTCGAGACAGGGCCGGGACTCGCGATCCGGTCATGACGTCGAGAATCAGTTCATGTCACCTACGGGTTGGAGCCTGATTCGACAGCCGCGGGTTAAACGACAAGATCTGGCCAATTCGGCAAACCGTCGACCGAGCCCTGGCCACAGCACGGGCGCCGGTCGACGGCGGCGTCACACGGCTGAAGGCGTGCCGGATCTTCCGCAGGCCCCGGTGCGATTCGAATCGAATGCCGTCAATCGCCGCGGCCCCGCCCATACCCTGGAGTGGCAGGTTTGAAACGGCTCCGTCAATATTTACGGTCGTTGTCGAGAGCGATCACATCAAGCCATGAAGGCCAGGAAGGGCACTTGAAAGTTTAAATCGAACCTGAAAGCCTCCTCGCTGAGGGGACGGGGGAGGAATTCAAATGCCGACAAGGTCATTTCTGGCAGATTCTGCGCGCATATTTCCCAATGCTGGAACATGCGCAAAATGTCAACTCATCCGACAGGCGATAGCTCTCTGGCTGAATGGCTGGTCCGACCGCAGTCTGTATCTTGCCGAAGAATCTGCTGCCAAGACAGCCCCTGATTCTTCATGCGACTGTGCCCTGCTTACTGGAATGTGGTTGTCTTTCGTGCTGACGAGGAGAGGAGAATTCAAACGCGTAACGAAACTTCTCTACCATCCCGAGAATCCGAATAGCAGTCTCTTCGGCCCGGTTATCTCGCCGGCCGGACTCTCGCTAGCCCGGTCACACCTGGCTTTCATGGCCGGAGACCTGGACGCGGCAGCGGCCCTGAGTGATCAGGTGCTTGCGCAAGCCGACGGTAACTCTGAAATCCGTATCGCGAGCCACCTCATCCTGGCATTGATCGCTTTGCGGCGTGCAGAAGTGAATGTGGCTTCGTCGCACATGCAGATGATAGCCGACGACGCATTCATGGGGCGTCTCACCCTGCTGGCGGGACAGTGTGCATGGGTAAACGTGCGGATACGCGAAGCCCAAAGGGGAGCCGAGGGCGTCGCACCAGTCATCGAGGAACTCGTTGACTTCGGCCCGGTCAGCAGGAGCGTACTCCTGTCACAGTCGGCTGCCGCCCCCTGGATCGTGCGGCTGGCGCTGAAATTCGACCAAAAGCCAACGGCGCACAAAGCGGTGAAGCTGGCTCAGAAACTTGCTGAAATGAACCCGCAGCACCATGCGCTAGCCGCTTCAGCCCTCCATGCGCAAAGTCTATTCGAGCGAAATTTGGTCGATCTCCGGCTCGCGGCGAAGGCGCAGGTCCACCCCTGGGCGCGAGCTTCGACTATAGAAGACATCGGAAAGTTCTTGGCCCGTGAGCGGTCGCAACAGGACCAGGCCATAAGAATATTTGAGCAGAGCGCTGACGCCTATATCAAGGCGGGAGCCCCACTCGATGCCTTGCGAATCAAGAAGAGACTGTGGGGTCTCGGTGTTAGGCACCACCAATCCCGTTGGCGCGCAACCCCACCGTCGGCGATCGCTAATCTCACCGAAACAGAAGCCAAGGTGGCTCAATTGGTAGCACAGGGAATGACCAACACCCAGACGGCTAAACACCTTTTCATATCTCCCCATACTGTGGCCTATCATCTGAAGAAGATATTCTGCAAGCTGCAGATCTCCTCACGTGTGGAACTAGCCAGGGACTGGACCAATATCGGGGGTTTTCAGGGTGGCCTCCGGACGGGTGACGGCGGGACCGCGTAGGCAACGGACAGGGCTCCCGTGCCGTCGAGAGAGGTGTCTATCTCTCAACTCGCCAGCTCAGGAGCGCTGTTGGTTCCGAATCCTGCCGCACTCGATCTGCCGCACGCACTGGTGGAGTGGGTGACGTCCTGAACGTCACCCGTGAGGGTGGCCGACACTGCACACTCCGGCCGTCCGAGTTCTCCATGGCGAGCCGTGCGCAGCCCCGAACGGCGGTGAACTCGCGGTGCCGCTTCTCCACGGCCCGCGCTATGACCGCCTCCTCCTCGGGGTAGAGGATGACGCCGTCGCCGAGGGCGTCACTGCCCAGCGTCTCCACCACCACCGCGACCGACCCCGGGAGCAACTCCTCGAACACGTGCTTGGTCCTCCCTCGGGAGAATTTGACGCAGCCTTCCCGGCGGCTGTGCGCGCGGTCCCCATTCCCGGGGGTAGCCCAACGACACCTCTTCGAAGCGGACGCCTTCGTGGTGGGTGGTCCGCGGAATGTGCAGATGACCGTAGACCATGCATGCGACCCGGAAACGGCGGTGCCAGTCGGCGGTCAGGCGGGTGCCGCACCACATGGCGAACTCCGGGTAGCGCAGGACTCGCGTGGGATGCCGGTCCAGCGGATAGTGGTTCACCAGCACCACGGGGAGATCGCCGGGGATCTCCTCCAGCCTGCGTTGGGTCGCAGTTACCCGGGTCCGGCACCACGCCTCACGGCTGGGATAGGGATCGGGGTGTAGCAGGTACTCGTCGGAGCACACGACCCCGGTGCCGTGCGCGAGTCCCTCCCGCGCTGCCCGAGCCGGCCGTAGTCCAGGGGCCCATCGGTACAGCGCCGGGCCCAGACCAAGCCCGGTGCTGGGAAATGCCTGTTGAGCTACGCATGATGCCAAACCTACATGCCGTCTTCATGGGTCTCATGCCTTCGGTCAGGAGCTACCAGACCAGGGGATGCCTCGCGAAGACCGCACTGTCTAGTGTGGTGCAGGTCAGCTCTCGGTTTCGCGGACCAACTGCGGTCTTGACGAACTGCCCAGCAAATTTCAGGGGTCTTTGTGTCTTCTCTTCTCCACATCGATGCGAGCATCCGCCACGAGGGTTCCACGTCGCGTCAGCTGACCTCGTATTTCGCGACCCGGTGGCGGCAGAACCACCCTGACGCCGGCTACGTCCACCGCGACCTGGCCGCCCAGCCCATCCCCCATCTCACCCATCCCGTGCGCGAGTACGTTCTGGACCCCAGCCGCGATCACGGTCAGACGGACGAGGAGAAGGCGCTCGTCGACACGGTGGTGTCTGAAGTGCATGACGCCGACACGATCGTGCTCGGCGTGCCGATGTACAACTACACGATCCCGTCGAACGTCAAAGCCTGGATCGACCTGTTGGTCAGCCCGGCCCACGCGATCCTCCCGGGGGCCGATTCCGGTCCGCTCAGCGGCAAGGCGGTCATCGTGGTGACCGCGCGCGGCGGCTCCTACGCTCCGGGGACCCCGCGCGAGGGCCATGACTACCAGGAGCCGTACCTGCGGCACATCCTGAAGGCGATCGGTCTCGCGGACAACCTCACCTTTGTGCACGCCGAGTTGACCCTGGCCGCGATCGTGCCGGCCATGGCGGAGCTCAAGCCGCTGGGGGAGAAGTCCCTGGCAACTGCCCAGGAGACGCTCAAGAAGCTCGCCGCCTGATGCCTGCATGCCCGCAGATCTCTTAGGAGTCCGCACCCGCTTGCCGCAGCCCGCTGGAGACCGCGGGCGGGCGGAAGCGCATCGCCGGCCGGCCGAGGGCAAAGGTCTTCCGGGGCGGCCACTTCTTCCTCGCCGACCGTGCAGCCGACATCATCGCCCCGGTGGCCTGGCGGCCCGCGCCCTGCTGCAGGTGACCGGCGCAGGCCGATGACGCAACCACAAGAAGAAGACAGCCTGTGAACGAGATCATCAGCGCTCTCCTCTCTGAGGAGGTCACATCGGGAGATGTGGCGGGTGTGCGTCTGCCGGAGTACCACCGGGGCGATGTGGTGCGCCTGGAGGACAGCGCCAGAGCAGGGGATGCCCCGCGAAGGCCGTCCTGTCTGGTGTCATGCAGGTCAGTCCTCGACCTTCGCGGACCATCCGGAGTCTTTCGGCCCCGCTCAGGCTGCGCCAGCCGGTCCAAGACATCGCAAGCTCGGAGGCCGACCATCACACGGTCGAGCTGACTCACCCCTATGGACATCCCTGCTTGCCGAGCAGCAGTTGGCCGTCCCCGAAAGCCGGTTAGGAGTTCGAGTCAAGGTGCTTCCCGACCTGATCACCCCGCTTCCGGTCATCCTGAGTGAGAACGCGGGCCGGTTCCCGGACAAGATCGCTTTCGAGGACGACCGGTACGCGGTCACCTACAGGGAACTCGACGCACGGACGAGGAGACTGGCCGGTCACCTGGTCGGCCTCGGTGTCCGGCGTGGCGACCGGGTGGCTCTGTGTCTCGGCAACTCGGTGGCGATGGTGGAGAGCTACCTCGCCGTGGTACGGGCTGGCGGCATCGGCGTACCGATCAACCCACAGGCCGCCCCTGCGGAAATCGAATACCTCCTGGCCGACAGCGCAGCGGCGTTCGCCTTCACCGGCACTGCACACGCGGAAACTTTCCTTCAGTCAATTCCCCGTGCAACCCGCGGGGTGTCCGTCGTCGTGGCCGGCGCCCCCGGCGCCCGTGCCGGGCACATGCTGCCGCCGGGCACCGTACCGTTCGAGGAACTCGTCGCCACCGAGCCCGTCAACGATGCCCCGGACAACCTCGGCCTTGACGAGGTGGCCTGGATGTTCTACACCTCGGGTACCACCGGCCGCCCCAAGGGCGTCCTTTCCACCCAGCGCAACTGCCTCTACTCCGTTGCCTCCTGCTACATTCCCGTGCCCGGACTCTCCGAGCATGACCGCGTGCTGTGGCCACTGCCGCTCTTCCACAGCCTGTCTCACATCGCCTGCGTCCTGTCCGTCACTGTCTCTGGCGCCACCGCCCGGATCATGGACGGCAGCTCGGCCGACGACATTCTGACTGCCCTACGCGAGGACCGGTCCACCTTCCTGGCCGGCGTTCCCACCACCTACCACCACCTGGTCGGCAGCGCCCGCCGCACCGGCCTCTCGCTGCCCGATCTCAGGGTCGGCCTCGTCGGCGGTGCCGTCACCGGCGCTGGACTGCGCCGCTCCTTCGAGGAGACCTTCGGCATCCCCCTCGTCGACGCCTACGGCAGCACCGAAACCTGCGGGGCCATCACCATCAACCCGCCCGACGGCCACCTGGTCGAGGGCTCCTGCGGCCTTCCCGTGCCCGGTGTCGGAGTCCGGATCGTCGACCCCCGCACCGGGCAGGACGTGCCCGCCGGGCACGAGGGCGAGGTCTGGGTCAGCGGGCCGAACGTCATGGTGGGCTACCACAACAACCCACAGGCCACGGCCGAGGCCCTGCAGAACGGCTGGTTCCACACCGGCGACCTGGCCCGGCGCGACGAAGCCGGCTACTTCACCATCTGCGGCCGCCTCAGGGATGTCATCATCCGCGGCGGTGAGAACATCCACCCCGACGAGATCGAGGCCACCTTGCGCGTGGCCGAGGGCGTGGCCGACGTCGCAGTCGCCGGCATGCCTCACGACACCCTCGGCGAGGTCCCCGTCGCCTGGGTGGTCCCTGGTCCGGCCGGCGTCGACCTCGCCCGGCTGCTCGACCACTGCCGCACCCAACTCTCCCAGTACAAGCTCCCCGAGCGCATATACGAGGCCCGGACCATCCCCAGGACCGCCTCGGGGAAGGTCGTCCGGCGCCTTCTCGGTGACTTGCCGGCCCGGCTGCGATACGCCGCCGACGGTCACCACGAGGGACTGATGCTGAGGGACTGGAGCAGGGTGGCAGTCTCCCCTGACGCGCCGGAAGAGCTGCGCTGGGCGGTAGTCGGTCGGACCGCCGTCACCGACGGCCTGGTCGCCGCTCTTCGGAAGGCCGGCGTCGCCGACGTACGGCAATACGCTGACCTTTCAACGTCACGCACCACCCCTGACACGGCCACCGACGTGACGGTCCTCGCAGAGGCAGACGCGGACACATTGACGCCGACCTGCGCTGGAGGGAGCAAGGAGACCGGGTCCCGCCTCGTCGTCCTTACCCGGGGCGCGATGGGCGTCACCGACCGGGACGAGACGCCAGATGGCGCCGAAGTTGCCCTGTGGGCAGCCGCACGGGCTGCACAGGCCGATGGGGGTGACGCCGCGCCGCTGACAATCGTCGACGTCGAAGCCTGCACCCCGGAGTCCGAGTACGCTGCGGCGCTGATCGCCGCCGTCTCCTCGGGCCTGCCCCAGCTCGCCGTACGGGACGGGGAACTGATGCGGCCCAGGCTCGTGCGCCTCCCCGTCGCCGACAGGCCGGATCTTGCCACGCCGGGGATCGACGGCGTCGTGGTCGTTACAGGTGCCGACACCGAGACTGGCTCGGTCCTCGCCCGCCACCTGGTCACCGAGCACGGAACACGACACCTCGTGCTCGTCCAGGCAACGCATACCTACGACGAGTGGAGCCAGGACGAGCCACTGCCGGAGGGGGTGGATATCGTCCGCGTCGTGGCCGACGGCTCGGATTCGCTGGAGTTGTACGAGGCGCTGACCAGGACCGGTCCGGTGACCGCGGTCGTCCACACCGCTGATGATTCCGAACTCGCCCGAGCGCTGCACGACTTCACCGCCGACGACGATCTCACCGCGTTCGTCGTGGTGACCGACGCTGCCGCACTGGTGGGCGCGCGGTCCGACGGCCTCGCCTCGACGGTGGTCACCGCCGCCCTCACCGAGGCCGTGGTCCGCAACCGCCGACTGCAAGGGTTGCCCGGCTCGCTGCTGGCCCTCGGCCGGCCGGACGAGGGCCCCGCCGCCTTCGACGCGCTGATCGAGACCGGATCCCCGGCCCTGCTGGCGCTTTGGCCGAACACCATCAACCCCGGCGACCGAGTGCAGACGCTACTCGACACTCTGACGGAACAAGAGGCCCGCGCCACCGCCCAGGCCGACGAGACGATCACCGCCGCCCTACGCGCACGCCTGGCCGATCTGGACGAGCGGGCCCAGCTTGCCCTGCTCGGCGAGATGGTCCGCAAGGAGACTGCCGCCGTCCACACCCACACGAGCACCGAACCAACCCCGGTGGGCCGGTCCTTCCGCGACCTCGGCCTCGGCTCCCTCGCCGTCGTCGAGCTGCGCAACCGGCTGACCGAACGGACCGGGCTGCGTCTGCCCACAACCGTGACCTTCGACCACCCGACTCCCGAGGCCCTTGCCGCACACCTTCGGGCCAGGATCCTGGGTCTGCACGACACGGCCGGGGAGGCGACGGCTGACAAGGATCGGACCGGGGCCGCCAACCCCGCGGAGCCGATTGCAATCGTGGGTATGGCGTGCCGCCTTCCAGGCGGTGTGGCGAGCCCCCAGGACCTGTGGCGGCTGGTCAGAGAGGGCCGGGACGGTGTGTCCGGCTTCCCGGAGGACCGAGGCTGGGATCTGGACGGCCTGTTCGATGCTGACCCGGAGAAGACCGGCACGTCGTATGTCGATCAGGGCGGCTTCCTGCACGAGGCGGGCCTCTTCGACGCCGGGTTCTTCGGGATCTCACCGCGTGAGGCACTTGCCATGGATCCGCAGCAACGGCTGCTGCTGGAGACCTCGTGGGAGGCGCTGGAGCGGGCCGGGATCGACCCATGGGCGCTGAAAGGTCGTGACGTCGGGATCTTTTCAGGCCTGATGGGACAAGGGTACGGGCTGTCGGGTGCGGCTCCGGCGGAACTCGAGGGCTTCGGCGAGACGGGCACGGCGTCGAGCGTGGCATCCGGGCGCGTGTCGTACGTGTTCGGTTTCGAGGGCCCTGCGATCACCGTGGACACGGCCTGCTCGTCCTCCCTCGTGGCCATGCATCTGGCGGTCCAGTCGCTGCGCCAGGGCGAGTGCTCCATGGCGCTGGCAGGCGGCGCGACGGTGATGGCGGACCCCTCCACGTTCGTGGAGTTCTCGCGGCAACGTGCACTGTCCTCGGACGGCCGGTGCAAGTCGTACGCGGATGCCGCGGACGGTACTGGCTGGGCCGAGGGCGCCGGTGTCGTGGTCCTGGAGCGGCTGTCGGAGGCGCGGCGCAACGGGCACCGGATCCTTGCGGTGATCCGCGGCAGCGCGGTGAATCAGGACGGCGCGTCGAATGGCCTGACGGCGCCGAATGGTCTTTCGCAGCAGCGGGTGATCCGTAAGGCGTTGGCGTCGGCTGGTCTCTCGGCGGCTGAGGTCGACGTAGTGGAAGGGCACGGCACGGGCACGGTACTCGGCGATCCGATCGAGGCGCAGGCGCTGATCGCCACCTACGGGCAGGACCGGCCCGAGGACCGGCCGTTGTGGCTGGGGTCGTTGAAGTCGAACATCG